>CAZJLS010000014.1:0-28735 GCA_964547125.1 uncultured Methanobacteriaceae archaeon
TAATATTATAAACATCTTTATAGAATTAATATTTAATAAAATTTTACAAAGTAATACTATTAAAAAAATTTTATCTAAAAAAAACAAACACTAAAACCTTATACTACCATCAAAAATTACGAAAGTAATACTTTAAAAAAAATATTCAAAATAATATAAACCTCCTTTTTCAAGCACTAAAAAAAATACTATGAAAACTTTTATATTAACCCTAATTAAACACATATATTTATACAAAAAAATTATACAATAACTTAAGGAGACTGATAAAATATGGTAGCAATCGAAGAATTTCCATTATCATCTGCAAATAAAATTCCAGGATACAAAATAACTGATACAAAAGGATTTGTTTATGGATTAACTGTTAGAAGCAGAGGTATCGGAGGAAATGTACTTGCAGGATTAAGAACCATAAAAGGTGGAGAAATCCGCGAATACATAGACATGATGGAAAGAAGCCGTAACGAAGCACTTGACAGATGTATTGAACATGCCAAAGAATTAGGTGCAAATGCAATAATTTCCATACGTTTCGATTCTAACGAAATTGGTGAAAGCATGCAAGAAATTCTTGTTTATGGAACCGCAGTAACAATAGAACAAGAATAATTATAATTTATAAATACTGTATTTTTATTTTCTTATGAGGCACTGTACGATAATATTTAACTCTAGGATATCCTATTATAAATGCTGAGTACATGTGCTTATCTTTACTTATTTTTGGAAAAAATTCCATTAGTTTTTCATGATTTATTTCATCAGCTTTTTGTATGAAAAGTGAATAGAATCCTCCCAGTCCTAAGGTGTAAGCATATAATTCTAATCGTGTAGTTGCTATTATTGCATTTGCAGGATTAGATGAGAATCCAAGTATTAATTGATGACCTTCCCACAATAAAGGATTATTTTTATATTTATTTTTATCTTGTAGGTATTCGCCTAGTTGTTTTATTCTTAAATATTTATTTTCTTCTTTTTTTATAATATTGTAAATATGTTGTATGAATTCGTTTAATTGTTTATCAATCACTACAAACTCAACATCTTGTATATTTTGTGCTGTTGGACTGTAATATGTTGCTTCAAATAGTTTATCGAATGTTTCTTTTGATATTTTGTCTTTTTTAAACCATCTTATGCTTCTTCTTTGTTTTAATAAATTTAGATAATCTGATGGTTTAATCTTTAATTTTTCATATTTTTTGATTTTATTTTCTTGATTAAGGTGTTTTTTTAATCTTATACTGTTTGTTGGACATATTCCTATACATTGCCCACATTCGAAACATTCCGGATTGTTTAGTTCTATTGCTTTTTTGTTTTTAATTGTTAGATTATCTCTTATACAGATTTGTTTGCATAAGCTACATCCGATACATGTTTCTGTATTTATACATAGTTTCATAAAAAAAAGAGTGTGGATATTTTTAATTTATTTTATTTTTTCATTGGATATTTAGAACCATATCCTACATAAACATCCATTGTTGAGTAGATTGCACCAATACCCACATATAAGTCTGTGATGTATTCTGAACCGAATCCTACATATGAGTCCATATAGTATTCTGATCCAAAACCTATGTGATGGTTATCTATATCAAATTCTTCTTCATGTTCATGGTTGCAGTCTTCTGTGTGTTCGTGTTCACTCATAATTCACAAAGTCTCCTATTTTTTTTAATCTTATTGTATTTTTTATTTTTTATTATTTTAATAGGTTTTCTATTTTTTCTCCAAATAATTTATCATAAAATTGTATTATGAAACCTAATATTATTGCAGCAAATATTGTTCCTTCACGAATGCCTACAAGTGCATTGAAAAGTATGAATGATATGATAACTGCAGATATTACCATTGATGAGTCGAATATTGGTTTGATTCTTCCAAAATCACGTTTTGTAACTTTACATATTGTATTTAATAGTCCATCTCCTGGTAATATTATTGAGTCGCATTTAACTTCAATACATATTCCTAAAGCTAAGATTAAGCATCCAATTATTACACAAATCCATTGTTGAAGATATGTAGTTATATTTATTGAAGATAGGATAAATACCTGGAAGTCTATGAAATATCCAAAGATAATGCATATTAATATTTGTAGTAATTGGATGTATTGAAAGTCTCGTCTTAATATTAGTATTTGTAGGAATAATAGAAATGCATTAAATAGTATTGTGAATTCACCAACTGTTAATGGTAATCCTAAACTTAAAACATAAGGTACGCATGATATTGGTGATGTTCCAAGATTTCCTTTAACTGAAAATGCTATTCCTAATGCCATTATAAAAATGGCTAGAATAAGTGTTAAGTGGTTTTTAAAATCCATATCTCTATGCTAAGAATTCATCTAATTGTTCAAGATATGTTTTTTTACCTACTTCTTTTTGTGTTAAATTTAATACTTTTAATGCTTTTTTACCTGCACAGGTTTCTAATTGTTCTTTTGAAGATTCAAAACCACTGCCTTTTGCAGTTATTATGAGTTTAATCTCTGGTAATTCATTTTTATTTGCATCTACATATGATATTACCGGATTTGCGATTTTACCTGCCCATACTGGACCTGCAAGTATAACTACATCATATTCTGAAGGATTGTATTTTGTAGAATTTAATGGTATGATTTTTCCAGATAATCCGTCTTTTCCTCCTCTAACATATCCTAATTTTCCTTCATATTTAACTGGAGTTGTTATTTCTTCTATATCACAGTCTATTCTTGATTGTATTTCTTCTATTATTTTTCTTGTTACTTTTGTACGTGAGTAATATGCTATTAATGTTTTCATATTCTTTTGCCTTCAAAATTTTTTTTATATTTTTTTAAAATGAAAAGGATACAATGATTGTTGCCACACTTCCATCATCTAAATAACCGTATTTTTCTTTTAAGTATTCATCACTTTGTGTTGATGGTGATGATGATACTACAGTGTTTATTTCGTCTATTATTTCTAATTCTGGAAAAGCTATTGGTGGAAGTAAGAAGCATTCTTTACCTTGATATTTTGTATCTTTATTGTTTTTAAATATTACAAAGTCATCACTTAAAAAGATTGCATTTTCGTCTTTTTTGAATTTTTCTTTATCTTCTTTTTTTAATACTTCTTGCCCTAATATTTGTCCGTTAGAGTTTGTGAGGATTACTGTTGGGGATGGAGGGATTCTGAAAAATCCTTTTTTAAAAATTACTAATGACACATCTTGTCTAAAGCATTCTTTCATACCTTCATTTATTACTGGTATTAATTCATTGTCTTTATTTGATTCTATGTCGATTAGATTAACTATATCTTGGTTTGTTAGTTTTTCTACTTTTAAAACTCCATTTAAGTCAGTTATTATGTTTTTAGCTTTATTAATTACCATAGTATTCGTTTCTTGCTTCTACCATTGCTTTTATGTTTTCAATTGGTGATTTTGGTGCTAATCCACAACTTGGTGCTAGAATATCTATTCCTTCATCTAATGCTTTTTTAACATCTGCTTTAACTTCTTCTGGTGTTCCAGTAAATAGTGTTTGTGATGTTGAAATATTTCCAACTATTTTTGATGTGTGGTCATGTCCTTCTATTGTGCAACATCCACCATTGTCTTTATTTGTATCTAATTTTGATATGTTTTCTTTGGCTTTTGGTAAGTCTACTGCTTCTTCTATGCTTATTCCATCAAAGCCTATGCTTGCCATATCTGTTATTATGTCTTGTGTTGATCCACATATGTGTAATACTTTTTTGGTTTCTATAAATCTTGCAAGGTCTTCTAATGCAGGTTTTATCATTGTTTTAAATTGTATTGGGTCAATTAGTTCTGGTGATGCAGTTGGTTCTGCTACACATATTACATCGATGTCTTGTTCTTGTAATTCTTCAACATAATCCATACAGATGTCTAAGCAGTTTTCTAATGCTTCTTCTACTTCTGTTGGTTCTGTTTTTATTAGTCTTACTAGGTTTTCTATTCCAAGTAGGTGTCCTGTTAGTGTGAATGGTCCTGTTATTCCAACTATTATTGGTAGTTCTGGATGTTCTTCTTTTATTATATCAATTGCTTCTAATACTGTTGGTATTCTTCCGTTATCAATGAAGTCATCTGGTGCTTCAATATCGTCTGCTGTTTCAAATGGTGATTCTTTAACTTCAGGTGTTCTTTCATTATTTCCTAAATCTACTGTTGCTCCTGCTGCTTCTGCTTCTACAGTTAAACAGAATGGTAGTCTTGCACATTCTAATCCTGCCATTTCATTTAATGAGCATGCTAGTTCGGCCATTTTTTCAGGATCTTTATGTGCTTCAGGCCATGAAGTACCTATTTCTTCCATTGCATCAACTATACCTAATTGTGTTACACTTATAACTGGTTTTAATTCTACTGGTTCGCCATTTAATGCTTTTTCCAAATTCTCTTTTAAATTCATTAGTCTCCACCATTTTTTATTAATAATAAGAATTTATGAATGTTTTTTAATTTTATTTTTATTTTTTGCTAAGTAATATTTTTATTTAATTAATTTTATAAAAAAATAAGGTTTTTATGAAATTATTTTTATTTTAGAAATTTATTGTAATTATATACTTTTTCTGGACATGTTAAAACACATTTTTGACAGGCTAATCCTGCACATAAATCTGTTCTTAAAATAATTGTGTCTTCTTTGAATTTTATGGCTTTTTCTGGACAGTTATTTATGCATTTCATGCATTTTATACATCCGTCGAATTTTGCTTCTAATTTACTTCCAACTTCTATAGTGTGTAGTCCATCTCCTAATTCTGGTATGTCTCTTTCGAATATTTTATGTATTTTTGGGTTTTGTGTTTTTTGTGGTAGTTGTTGGAAGCCGTATTTTTCAAGCCATTGGTTGTACATCCATAATGGCATTCCTTGTTCGTATATTGCTAGTTCTAATGAGTATATTTTTTCAAATATGTCTGATGTTGCAAGCATTATATGGTTGCTTTCCATTTTGTCTGCTATTTCTTGTAAGGTTTCGAGTAGTTCTGGTTTTATTGCTATGTCTTTTGCCATTGCTAATGATGTGTTTCCTATTTGATATATTTCAGTTGATGATGGTGGTATTTGTCCTACATTTAGTGATTTTTTTGGATCTACATAGAATCCTGATGCTCCTGCCATGTAAAATGCATCTATTTCATCTAAATCTATTTCTGCTACTTCTGCAAGTGTTAAGTGTGCTGCTCTAAATGCCCCTAATGCTTTTCCAATGTTTACCATATCTTCACTGGATAGGTATACGTCGTCTTGTAGGTAGATTTTATCGTTATTTTTTATTTTACCATCGATTATTATTTTATCATCTATTCCTAGGCTAAATGCTGCTATTACTCCTGTTCCTGTAATGCCTTTTGCTTTTATATTTTCTTTTCCTTTTTCTTTGATTTTGCCGTTTGATGGGTTTATGGTGTTTCCGTTTATTGTTATTAATTCTTTGTTTAATATTTTTGTTTGCCATCCATTGTTTTTTATTTCTAAATCACATATTGTTTCTGGTGATGCTAATCGTCCTTTTTCTAGCATTTGTCCTTCTATTGCTGGTCCTGCTGCTGCGGAGCATGTGTATACTTCTCCATCCATAACTAGTGCCATTTCTGCATTGGTTCCGAAATCTGTTATTAGGTATATTCCTTCTTTGTTTAGTATTTCTGATTTGTATAGCATTGCTAGTGCATCTGCACCTATTTCATGTTTGATTGCTGGTGGTATGTAGATTTCTGTATTTTGGTTTAAGTCTAGTCCTATTTTTTCTGCAGTTGTTATTGTTGATTTTCTTGATGGAGGAGTTATGTTTTTTTCTTTTATTGTATTTTCTCCCCAGTATGCAAGGTCTCTTATTTCGATATTATGGAATAATGATAATTGTATTGGGTTTCCGCAGACCGCTACTCTTTTTATTTTATTTTTATCTGTTTTTAAATTGTTTATTACTTTGTTTATTGCCGTTATTAATAGTTCATGTGCTTCTTTTGAGCCTATTTCTAGTGCGAAGTGTAGGTGGTCTACTACATTTGCTCCAGGTAGTGGGTGTTTTAATGTGATTACTGTTGATGTGACTTTTTTTGTTTTTAGATTTATTGTTTGTGCTCTTATTCCACTTGTTCCTATATCTATTGCGATTGCGTATTCTTCACTCATTTTAAGCACCTTTATTTTTTGTTTTTATTTTTGTAAATCTTTTATATTTTTTATTTTTTAAAAAGGAAGTATGGAAATTTCAAAAATTAAGATATCTGAAAATATTGGTTAAAATTAGATATTATTGTATGATTATTATGTTAATTGTGAAAATATTGAAAAATAGATAGTGTTTTTTTAGTTTTTTTGTTAAATATGGGAAAGGTGTTAGAAAAAAAGGGTGTGTTTTTTTTCTAACTTGTGTTGATGTTTTTTTATGCGTATTCTGCTACGAATTCGCCTACAACATCTGCGTATTCGTCTCTTAGTTCTTTCCATGTTTTTTTGTCGTTGAGTATTGCGTCTGCTATTTTTGGACTGTGGTATGCTTCTACTCCATAGACTGTCATGTCCATTGATTCTATGTAGTCTCTTCTTACTGCTCCTCCTCCACATCCTATTGCTGCTACTTCTTCTCCTGCATCTTTAAGTGCGTCTACGACTTTTGGGAATGCTGTCATTGTTGTTGTCATTAGTGCGGTTCCTGTTAGGAATAATGGATTGTATTCTTTTACTGCTTCCACTACTCTGTCTGCTGGAACGTCTCTTCCCATATCTATTGCTTCATATCCTCCTGCTCTTAAGAACATTAGTATTAGGTTTTTACCTATGTCGTGTGGGTCTCCTTCTGCTACAAAGCATACTACTGTTCCTTTTGTTTCGCTTTTGTGTCCTAATACTTTTTCACAGACTTTAACTGATTCCATCATTGCATCTCCAGATAGCATTAAGTCGGGTAGGAAGTATATTCCTTTGGTGTATAGTTGACTTACTGCGTCTACACCTTTCATTAGTCCGTTGTTGATTATGTCTATTGGTGATACTTTTTCATCTATTGCTTTGTTTACTAATTTTAATGCTTCTTCTTTTTTCTCGTAAAGTATTGCTAGTGCTATTGATTTGAATGGTTCTTCTGTTGGGAGTATTTCTATTACTTCAGGATGTTCTTCTGGTTTTATAGCAGGACCTTCTATTTTTACATTGTATCTTATTGCTATTTTTTCTTGGTTTATTTTATTTTCTAAATCCTTATAGCTCATTTTTTTCACTTTCCGTTAAACAAATTTTTTTATTTAATTTTTTTATAGTTCGTAATTTTTTGGGTCGAAGTCTGGTACTTTACGTTTATATCTTCTTATGCATTGTTTTGTGAATTTTTCTGAGTCGTCTGGTAGTCCTTCTAGTGTTTTTATTGTGTTGTCTAATGTGTCTCTTTCAAATCGTGTTAGTTGCATTTTTTTGTCATCTATTGCTTCGTTTATGATTTTTCCTGCTTCTAGTGCTGCTGCTATGCTTCGTTTGTATGGGTCGTCTGCGTATTTTATTATTGCTTCTCCTATTCTGTATGCGTTGTCGTATGCTAGTATTAGTGCTTGTGGGTCTCGGTATTTGTCTGTTAGTGTGTATAGGTCTCTTAGTGTTTCTGCTTGGTCTGTTTCTATTGCTGTGTTCATTAGAGATGCTTCGAATCCTGTTGCTTGTAACCATACTTGTGGTGTTGTTCCTCCCATTTCTTCACGATGGTATACTGATTCGTTACTCCATACGTCGGTTATTCCTGCGATTAGGTTACCCATTAAGTCTGAGTGTGCGCATACTGCGTTTTTTCCTTCTGTGGTTATTGGTACTCCTGTTATTGATTTTATGATTGGGTTTTCATATCCACAGTCTTTTAATGGTCCTGTTGCTCCTGCTTCTACTGCAACTAGACTGTTTGCTGCTCCGATTGCTCTTGTGATTGCTGCTAGTGTGTGTGAGCAGTCTTTATCTGTTAGCCCTCCAGCTAAAAACATTGCAGTGTTTGATTGTGAACAGTTTGTGTCTCCTCCACAGATTACGTTGTGTTTGCTGCAGATTTTACTTATTTCGGTCCACATGTATTCCATATCTATACTACCGAGAACTCCTATACCGAAGAGTATTGCTTTTATGTCTCCTCTTGATATTCCGTAGTCTGATACGGATTTTCCACCTGTGGTTTCTATTCCAATTATTGTTGCTCCGTTTTCAGCACTTTGTTCTATTGATTCTATTACGTCTGTGTATTGGTCTGAGGTTCTGAATTCTGATCCTTTTTCTTCGTCACGAATGTCTGCAGGTGTTGCTTGTAGTGCTATTTTTACTCCGTATTCGTCGTGGTAGTTTTCTAGTATTTCTGCTTGTGCTTGTACACATGATCCTGTCCAATCTGGATTGTTTGTTTGTTGTGATATGTGTTCTTGTTCTACCATAAATGATGGTAGTCCTACATCTACTGCTCTTGCTGCTGCACTTCTTGCAATGTTTGCACATTCGTTTGTGATTGATTCTTTGCTTTTTTCTGTTCCTTCTCCAGGAGCGACTTTGATTGCTGGTACTACGTATCCGGCACCTATTTCGATATCCCAAGGTCCTTTAACTGGATGTTTTGCGTGTCCAAAAATCATTTCTTCTGGACTTTTGTATGCCATCTTAGTATATCTTTTCATTTTTATCTCAACCCTCTAAAAAAAAATTTTAAATTTTTTTTATATTAACTGTTTTTTTATTATATTTAAACTTTATCCTATAAAAAAAGAAGCTCAAAGGTTTTTGAGTAAAAATCAAGAATAATTGATGGTTTATGAAAAAAAGAAGGTCAAATAATAAAGAAAAAAAATCAAATAAAATTGAAAAAAAAGAAAAAAATAAATTAAAACTCTCTTAACATCTTAGCTATCTCATCTTTTTGATAACCTAACTTTAAAAGTAAATTTTTAACCGAACCATTCTTATCAGTATCATCTATTTCTTTCCAACTTTTAAATTCATTTCTCACAATTGCATTTACCAAAAGTTGTATCGTTATTAAATCATCACCATCAATTGCTATTAACGTTTCTTTCCCATTAAAATATCCTTCAGGATCTACAAGGTCAAATTTTCCCGTTGTTTTATCCCATGTTATTATTGCATTATTAATTTTGTATGACATTAAACTCTCACTCCATTATTTATTATTTTTTACTGCATTATATCCATTTTCTATTGCTTTTATATTCATTTCATGGAATTTTGGTTTTAAATTATCTTTCATTGCAGTTATTATTGAATCTTTTGATAATAAAAAATCATCATCCGCAGTTAATGCACCAAGCAAAACCATATTTAATGAAAGTATGCTTCCTGCATCTTCAGCCAATTGATTTCCATTTACAGGATGTACATTATTATATTCCTTTTTTAATTTTGGTATTAACTCATCCTCTATTGAAGGATATTTTTCTCCTGTTTGTGCTATTGTTGAGGGTATTATCGGTGAGGTGTTAAATACAATTTTTGTATTTTTATTTGCCTTATGAAGCCCCCTTACTATTTCTATTGGTTCAAAACCTAATAACATATCTGCTTTATTATTTTCAACTATACTTGACTTATAATTTCCTATTCTTAATTCAGTTGAAACTGACCCTCCTCTTTGACTCATTCCATGTATCTCACTCATAGACACTTCATAACCTTCATTCATTGCAGCTTCACCTATAACAACACTTGTTTTTATTATTCCCTGACCACCAACACCACAAATGTAAATATTGTAATTGTTAATCATTATTATCACACCTTTTTACATACTCTTATTGCATGTTCTGGACATATCTGCACACAATCTGTACAACCAAAACAAGCATTTGAATCAATAGTTACTTTACCATCCATAATTGATATTGCAGGACAAGCTAATTCACTCACACATTTAAGACAATGAGTACAATTATCCCCAACACACATTGGTCGACCTCTTTTAACACCTTTAATTAATGTGCACGGATACTGTGTTATAATTACACTCACACCATCAAATTCTAATGCTTCTTTATATACATCTATTGTTTTTCTTATCTGATGAGGATTAACCGTTCTTACAAATTCAACACCAATTGCCTCAACAATTTTAACAATATCAATTGCAGGAGCTTCATCAAACACACCATCAACAGGTAAACCTGGATTTGGTTGACCACCAGTCATTGCTGTAATACGATTATCAAGAATTGTTACAACAAATTTGTTTTTATTATGAACCGCATTTAATAAAGGTGAAATTCCACTATGGAAGAAAGTACTATCCCCAATAAAACTACAAATATATTGATCTGTTGCCTTACTAAAACCACAACCATCACCAATACTTGAACCCATACTTAAAAGATAATCTGCAGCATTATAAGGAGGACTAATACCTAAAGTATAACATCCAATATCAGATGCAAAAATAACATCATCCAAACTTATATCTAACTCTTCAACAGCCATATTTACACAGTAATATGCTGAACGATGAGAACAACCAGCACATAAAGTTGGTTGTCTATTTGGAATACTATCAATTAAATTTTTAATATCCTCACTTAATTCAATTTTTTCAACACTATCATAACCCAAAACCATATCAAATGATTCTTTAACAATATCTTGACTATATTCATGAACTTGTGGGAAAATTCCATTCTTTTTCCCATAAACTGGAATATCCAAACCATTTTCCCCAATAATAGCCAATACTTCACGTTCAATAATTGGATCAACTTCTTCAACTATGAAAACCCCATCCAAATCACGAACAAAATCCAAAATTAAATCTTCACTTAAAGGATAAGACAAACCAAGTTTTAAAATATCCATTCCTAAATTATCATTATTCACAACATCATATGCATAATTAAAAGCACTGCTTGATGAGATTACTCCAAATTCTCCATGTAAGTCAACTTCAGTATTGATATCATTGAATTCGAAAACTTTGTTTAATTCACATTCAAATGCATATTCTTCTAATTCATCAATTTTATTAACAAGTACTGTGTGCATATCTAATGCATTTGCTGGAACTGGGACAAATTGTGAAGGATTTTTATTGAAATGCCCTCTTTCCCAATATTCCCCATCCAAAATATTTTTATTAACTTTAGGAATATCTCCTAATTCTACAGGACCTCTCATATGAGAAACACGTGTAGTTGTACGTAAAATTACAGGTAACTTTAATTCTTCAGATAGTTGATATCCAAAAACCATCATATCTTTTATTTCTTGAGGATTGCTCGGTTCAAGTATAGGTATGTTAGCTTGACGAGCAAAATTTCTAGTATCCTGTTCATTTTGTGAGGAAAAAGTAGAGGGGTCATCAGCAACCAATATAATCATACCTGCATCAACACCACTATATGCAGTAGTCATTGCAGAATCGCTTGCAACATTCATTCCCACATGTTTCATAAATGTAAATGATCTTAAATTACTAACAGCACCTGTTGCTGCTACTTCCATAGCTACTTTCTCATTTGCCGAAAATTCAAAATATAATCCAGCACGTTTAGCAATACTTGATAAAATATTACCTATTTCTGAAGAAGGTGTTCCAGGATAAGTTGCAGCAATACCCACACCTGCTTCAAGTGCTCCTCTAACTGCTGCTTCATTACCTAAAAGGAATAATTTATCTCCTTTAACTCCATTTAATAAGTTTTCATAAACCATAATCTAATCAAAACCTCTATAAAAACTTGAAAAAAATATTATTATAAAATAAATTAAAATTATAATTACATAAATTTTTGTGAATTTAGTATTTTTTAAACTTTTTTTATATTATCTCTTTTTTTAAAATGAGAATAAAAAAAATTATTTAAACATAACATTATATATTTAATCTTTATTTTATGTGATACTATTTATAATTTATAACCATTAATATTATCAAGAAAAAAAAATTTGAAATAGGGAAAATATAATTATGACATTAAATCAAATACAAGAGGATAGGATAAATGAACTAACAGGTAAGTTTACTTGCAGTACTGAATTTGTTGAAAGGGTGAGAAAAGCTGCAGGGTATAAAGATGATTTTAATGGAGGATTACAAGCATCAAATGATGCAACTAATATTCAAAAACTTTTAAAATTAAATGTTGAAAATATGAATACTGAAGCAGATGATATTCCCACATTATTAGATGAAATTATTAATGGATATTTTGAAAATAAAACTAAACAAATTCTTAATGAATCAAAAGATTATGATTCTGATTATCCACCTATTAAAATAAGTGATGAAAATGGTAAAGCTTTTTTAAAACAATTAGGTCGTTTTGGTGATGCTGATCCTAACACCAAACATGGTTTTTATCATTTAATTAATATAAATACAACTCTTGTTAGACAAAATGAACAATTAAGACAGCAAAATAATGAAATTATAAAATTATTAAACAAAATACTAGAAAAACAATAAAAAATATACTTATAAAAAAACAAATAGTATAACTGATATTTATAAATTAAAAAAAATATTTTAATATCTTATTTAGTTACATAAGAAAAAAAATTTCAGGGGTTATTATTTATCTATGATGATTAAAGTTCATGTATCACGATTTAACAAGAGTATGGATGAATCCATTATTAAAACTTATGAAATTGAAAAAACACCAAATATGAAGATATTGGATGCTTTAAACACAATAAATACCAAATATAATGAAGATATAAGTTTTAGAAGCAGTTGTCGTGCAGGACAATGTGGATCATGCTCAGTTAGAGTTGATGGTAATCCTACCTTAGCATGTAAAAAGGAAGTAGAAGATGACATTCTTATAGAGCCCTTGAAATTACCAATTATTAAGGATTTAATTGTTGATAGAACAAGTATTGATGAAAAATTAAAAAATATGGATTTGAATTTAGAAGCTGAAGATTTTGAAGGAACTCACACCCCAAATACATTAAAAGATACTAAAAAAGTTAGAAGTTGTATAGAATGTTATAGTTGTCTTACTGCATGTCCAGTTTATCAAAACTTTCAAGAAGACTTTGCAGGACCCTATTTTATGAGATATATAAGTAAATTTGAATTTGACCCTCGTGAAATGAAAAATAGATTACGTGAAGGTTTTGAAAATGGATTATATGACTGTACAAGTTGTGGTAAATGTGGAGCAGTGTGTCCAAAAGATATTAATAGTTTTGGAGATGCTATAGAAAAATTAAGAGCTATCGCATACAGTAAAGATGAAGGTCCTCTTGAAGCACATAAAAAAATTAAACAATCCATAGAAGAAACTGGAAAAAGTGTTAGTAAACCAAAAACTCCGAGTTTTATAGAAAGTCTAAAACAAGATTCAAAGAAAAAAAGTAAATATGCATTATTTACCGGTTGTATGGTTGATTATCGATTACAACATGTTGGTGAAGCATTAATAGATGTTTTACATGCTAATAATATTGATATTGATGTTCCAGAAGGTCAAGTTTGTTGTGGTTCACCATTATTACGTACTGGTCAACGAGATGTTGTTCAAAAATTAGCAGATATTAATAAAGAAGTTTTTAAAGATTATGATACAGTTATAACTATTTGTGCAGGATGTGGGTCAACACTAAAAAATGATCATCCTACTTTTGGAAATAATTTAAATGTTCAGGATATTAGTGAGTTTCTTATAGATAAATTAGATTATAGTAAAATGAAAGAATTAGACTTAAAAGTTACATGGCATGATCCATGTCATCTTGGACGAGGCCAAGGAATAAAAGAAGAACCTCGAGAAATATTAAGTAAAATTCCAGGTGTGGAATTTGAGGAAATGGAATTTCCTTGTCAATGTTGTGGTGCAGGCGGAGGAGTGAAATCTGGAAAGCCAGAAATAGCCTTAAAATTAAGTGAAGATAAAGCACAAATGATTAAAGATACAGGTGCTGATAAATTCATAACAATTTGTCCATTCTGCCAATCAAATATTTCTGATGGTTTAAAATCCATAAATGAAAATAATATTACTGGAATGAATTTAGTGGAATTATTACAGAAAGCATATCAAAAATAAAGGATATTATGGTTAAAGAAATAATACTTGATGATGAAACCTTACGTTTAAGAGAGAATATTTATATTGTTTTTGTTGAATGCGAAACTAGTGGTAATGTTGGTTTTCTTGCACGTACAATGGCAAATTTCGGATTAAAAAATTTAGCACTTATAAATCCTTGTAAATTAAAAGATGATGCTTATTACCAAGCAATGCATGCTAAAAACATTGTAGAAGATGCAATTATTTGTGATAAATTAAGTGATTTTATAAAAGATTACAATATTGATTTTATTGTTGGATCAACAGGAATGCCTGGTGGAAGTTACAGTTTATCTAGAATACCTATAAGTCCAGATGAGTTAGGGAGTAAATTAGATTCCAATCGTAAAATTGCAATTCTTTTTGGACGTGAAGGTGATGGTTTAAATAATAAAGAAATTGATTTATGTGATATGATTGTTAGTATACCTACTGATTCTGATTATCCTATTATGAATATTACTCATGCAGCAGCCATTCTTTTTTATGAAATATTTAAAAATCGTTACGAGTATCCTGTTGAAGGTTATATTGAAGGCACAAATATTGAAAAAGAGCATTTAATACAAGAATTTGAAGAGTTAACTAACACATTAGAAATTCCAAAACATAAAAAAAATAATGGTGTTAAGGTTTTTAAAAATATTATTAATCGTAGTTTCATTACTGGACGTGAAATTCATACATTAATTGGAATTTTAAGAAGATTAAAACTGAAAAGATAATTAAGTGAAAAATATAATATTATTTAACTTTTTTTAATAAAACAAAATTTTAAAATAAAATGTGTTATCATAAATAAATAATGAATATATATTTTATTAAAAAAAATTTTGAAGGAAACTAACCATATGGCTATTCTAAGTGATAAAGATATTAAACAAATGTTAAATGATGGGCATATTAATATTGAACCATTACAAGATGAAAAGCAAATACAACCATCAAGTGTTGATTTGCGTATTGGTGATGAATTTAAAGTATTTCATGTTGTAAGAACACCATATATTGACCCTAAAGATGAAGAAGAAGTTGCAAATTATATGGAAACATTCACCGTACCTGAAGGTGAAGCATTTATAATACATCCAAATGAATTTGCATTAGCAACAACACAAGAAACTGTTAAATTACCTGCAGACATTGTTGCACGTGTAGAAGGACGATCAAGTATGGGACGTCTAGGAGTTACAATGCATGTTACTGCAGGATATATTGATCCAGGTTTTGAAGGGAAAATCACATTAGAAATTAGTAACATTGGAGCTATGCCAGTAGCATTATACCCTGGCCAAAGAGTATGCCAAGTTGTTTTTGAAACAATGACCAGTCCATCCGAAATGCCATACGGACACCCAGAACGTAACAGTAAATATATGGGACAAACTCGTCCAGAAAGTAGCCGTATAAAAATGGATTATGAATTAAAAAAATAAAAATGGAGTAACAATTACAATGAATCATGAAAAAATGATGAATGTTGGTAAAAAAAGAGGATTTTTATGGCCATCATTTGAAATATATTCTGGAGTAAGTGGATTTACAGATTATGGACCACTAGGTGCAACATTAAAAAACAATATAATGCAAAAATGGAGAAGTCAATACATCGCAGGCGAAGGATACTACGAAATAGAAGCACCGACAGTCACACCTGAAGAAGTATTAAAAGCATCAGGACATGTTGATAACTTCACAGACCCAATGACAAAATGTGAAAAATGTGGAGAAGTTTACCGTGCAGACCATATAATCGAAGAAGCAATAGGTGTGGATGTTGAAAGCTTACCAAATGAAGAAATGGACAAAATAGTAAAAGAAAATAATGTTAAATGTCCAGAATGTGGCGGGGAACTTGCAAAGATTTGGAATTATAATCTTATGTTTAAAACACAAATCGGAGCAAAAGAAACAAAAACAGGTTACATGCGTCCAGAAACAGCACAAGGAATATTCATATTATTTAAACGTTTAAGCAGATTTTACCGTAACAAATTACCATTTGGAGCAGTGCAACTTGGTAAAGCATATCGTAATGAAATTAGTCCAAGACAAGGAGTAATAAGACTACGTGAATTCACACAAGCAGAATGTGAAATATTTTTAAACCCAAAAAACAAAGATACTCCAAAATTTGAAAGTATAAAAAATGAAAAACTACACTTATGCTCACAAGATGTTCAAATAAATGAAAAAGAGGACATCACAATCACTGCAGAAGAAGCCCTAAACCAAGGAATAGTCAGTAGCCAAACATTAATTTATCAATTATATATTGCTAAAAAATTCTTAAATGAACTAGGAATAAAGGATGATGTTTTAAGATTCCGCCAACATTTACCTGGAGAAATGGCACATTATGCCTTAGATTGTTGGGATGTTGAATGCTTAACCGACCAATACGGATGGGTTGAAATAATTGGAATAGCAGACCGTGGAAACTACGATTTAACACAACACGGAAAAGAAAGTAACGAAGAATTAAATGTTTATCTAGAATATGATGAACCAAAAACTATAACTCAAAACATTGTAAAACCAAATCTAAAAGTTTTCGGACCAACATTCAAAGGAGATGCACCGAAAATTATTGAATGGTTGAAAAATTGCAATAGCAAAGAAGTTAAAAATGCAATAGATACAAATGGAAAATATTTATTAGAATTAGATAAAAATTACGAATTACTTCCAGACCATTTGATTTTTGAAGAAAGTACTGAAGAAGTTAACGGTGAAAAAATCATACCTCATGTTATAGAACCATCATTTGGTATAGATCGTATATTATACTGTGTTTTATTACATTCTTTCAACACCTCAGATGAAGAAGATGGTAAAGACTACTTTAAATTTGAAAATGAAATAGCACCAATTAAAGTTAGTGTATTCCCACTTATGAATAAAGAAGGTCTTGACACAATTGCAACAGATATTCAAACTATGTTACGTAATGAAGGAATAACTGTAGATTACGATGGAAGTGGAACTATTGGTAGACGTTATGCTCGTTCAGATGAAATTGGTGTTCCTTTTGCAATAACTGTAGACTTTGAAACAAAAGAAGATAATATGGTTACATTAAGAAACCGTGACACTGAAGAACAAGAACGTGTTTTAATTAGTGAATTAGTAGATATTATAAAAAGTAGATTATAATATTCTACATTTCAATTACTTTTTTTTGGAGACTATTTTTTTATGATAATTGATACTCATATGCATGCAGATGCTAGAAGCAGTGAAGATTTTGAAATAATGTATACTAGCGGCGTAGATGTTGCAATTACTTGTTCATATTATCCTTATAAATTAAGAAGTACGGAATGTTTGCTTAATCACTTTGACCGTATTAGAAAATTTGATACTAAACGTGCACAAGGTTATGGTTTAAAATTAAAAGTAGCATTAGGTATCCATCCTGCAAATGCAAATTTAACTTATGAACCTGTGCTTGAAGAACTTAAAACTTTGATTTTAGATGAGAAAATAAAAATTATCGGAGAAATTGGTCTTGACAGCAATACTTCACAAGAGCAAGAAGTGTTTAAAAAGCAGTTAGAATTAGCTGATGAATTACAAACCCCAGTTATTATTCATACTCCTCGTAAAAATAAAGCTGAAGTTTTAAAAGATATTATAAAAATTGTTGATGAAAATATCAATCCTAAATTAGTTGTTGTTGACCATATTAATCCTAATATTGTTGAAAGTGTTATTGATAAAGAGTATATGCTTGGTTTAACAGTTCAGCCACAAAAGATGAGTGTTGATGAGTGTGTTAGTATTTTAGATAACTATGGATTTGATAAGTTCTTATTAAATAGTGATATTAGTAATAAGCCCTCTGATCCGTTAAGTGTTCCTAAAACTGTTAGAACACTTGAAAAATTAGATTATAAAATAAGTGATATTGATAAAGTATCATTTGAAAATGCTTTTAAATTCTTCAAAATATAAAAAAAATAAGAAATTATACTATTTTTTTTGTAGTTTAACACGTTTTGGAGATAAGATAAATAAATATTTTCCAGAATCTTGTGATAGCAATATTGATTCACATTCATATCTATCCCTTAATTCTTTTATTCTTTCTCCTGCCGCGTTAAATGCTAATCTACCTTTTCTATGCAATAATCCTAAATCTATTATTACTGGATTTTTTTCTTCAACTATTTGATCATATATGTAGTCCATATCGTCTAATGTTCTTGGACGCATTAATATTATTTCATAGTATTCTTGTTGTGGTGAGATTGTGTAATAATCTGAGGAGTAGTTATTATAGTTTGGGTCTTGTCCTCTGAATCCTAAATTTTCTTTTAAAGTGTTTAGAAAAGACATTATTTAACCTTTTGTGTGTTTTAATATTGCATCCAATAGTTTATCTGGGTTTTTTCTTACATCTGCAGTTGGTAAACCATATTCTTTTTCATAGTCATTAGGTGTTTTATCTGGTTCGTTTCTTAAGTTTATACTTATTCCAACGACTTTTGTTGGTTCTATTGCCTCTATTGCACGTATTTCTTCATTGATCCCCTTTGGTTGTCTGTATGGGTGGTTTGGTCTGTGCCCTACAATAACTGCATCAGGATGTGCTCCAATTAGTATTGCTGCAGATAAACCTCTTGGGTGTGGATTTCCATCTTCTGTTAAGCTAGATTGTCCTTCAACAAATATTATATCTGTATTTTTTTCTTCTTCTATATGTTTTATTGTTCCAAGTATTGCTGAAGGTATGTCCATTGCACTTAAACTACCTGCTCTGAAGTTTATATCTGTTGGTTGTTCTAGTCCCATTTCATCGGTTGATATTATTCCAACATTTAAACCTCTTTCTTTTGCAGCTTTTCCTAAACTTTTTGTTGTTGTTCTTTTACCACATTCTTGTGAAGTTCCTCCACAGAATACTATTGTGGATTTAGGAGTGTAGAATATTTTTGGTAAAACTTCACAGGATTTTTCTGGTGCTACACCCATTACTTTTTCAACGTTATCTAATCTTGAACTTATTTCTTTTATTGTGACACCTTTTTGGTTTGCAAATTTAAGTAGTGATTCGTTTGATTTAAGTTCTAATGATCTAAATGAGCATATTACATTTTTACCTGCATCTATTGCTTGAACTGCATATTTTAGTGCTGCTCCTTCTGCACCAATAGGTAACATTATAACGATACTGTTTATTTCTGGTTTTTCTTCAATTAATTTTGTTAAGCTTGAAGATACATTGAAACCTAAAAATGGTTTTCCTTGTTTTTCTGGAGCATCATCAACAAATCCTAATGTTTCTATTCCTTCAAGGTTTGAGAATTTTTCACCTCCTCCTCCGCAACCAATTACTGCATAAGGATTTAAATTTTGAAGTTCTTCTACTGATTTTACTGAATACAAATAATCACTCCTAAAAAATAATTTTATTTTTTTTGAATTTAATGTTTCATTATATTTCCAATACCTTTGAAAAGCCCTATTAATTTTTTAATGTTAAAAATAAATTATAAATATATTATAATTTTTCAAATTAGGATAATATATTTGAAAAGATAATAAATTAATGCAATTTTTTTTATAAAAAAAAATAATTGATATTAAATATATATTATATTTTTTATAATATATAAAATAAATTTGAAGAAAAAAAATATTATTAACTAAAGTATTAATAATGGGAGTTTTAGATTTATAATGAGCAAACCTTATGTAATATTAATTGGAAGTGCTTCAGGCATAGGCAAATCCACAATATCTGCAGAATTAGCTAAATCTTTAGGAATTAAACATTTAATTGAATCTGATTTTATTCGTGAGGTTGTAAGAGGGATAATTGGAAAAGATTATGCGCCAACATTACACTCTTCATCTTATACTGCATATACAGAGTTAAGGAATAAAAATAATTATAATAATGAAGAGGAATTAATATCTGCAGGTTTTGTTGACCATGCTTCATTTGTTGTGCCTGCACTTGAAAAGGTAATAGATAGAGCTATAAAAGATTATGATGATGTTATTATTGAAGGAGTTCATTTAATTCCTGGTTTAATTGATATTGATAAATTTAAGGAACGTGCCGATGTTCATTTTTTCATATTAACTTCTGATGAGAATTCCCATAAAAATCGTTTTGTGAAACGTGCTACTGAAAAACGTAGAGGTGGAAAACAATTAGATTATTTTAAAGAAAATCGAATAATACATGATTTTTTAATTAAAGAAGCTAAGAAAAATAATGTAAAGATTATTGAAAGTGAAAATATTAACACTACCATCCATAGAATACTTGGGAATATTAATAAAACTTGTAAAAAGATTTATCTAAATAACACTGTAGATGAGTTAGAAGCTATGATGAATATTATTGTAAAAGAGAATAATGGTAATGTTGATAGTATATTTTATAATTTAAGTGGATTTAAAGAGCCTTTAATTAGAAATGTTAATATTTATGATTCTAATGAAACTGATAAATTTATTAATATTATAAAGAATAATGAGAGTAAAAGAGAAGAGTTAGATAAATTATATAAATTATCAACTAGACGAGGTATGCGAATTTGTGCTCCAGATGCCCAAACAATAAATAAAATTTGCAAAACACTTGAAGATGAAGGATTTAAAATAAAAGGTGAATAAAAATATGGCTACAATGAAAATGGATTGTCCAGTATGTCACAGTAAGAATAGTGCTAATTATGATACTAAAACTACTAAAATTCCTTATTTTGGAGAGGTTATGGAGTCAAGTATATTGTGTGAAGTTTGTGGTTTTAAGCATAGTGATGTTATGAGTTTAGAACAGCACGACCCAACTAGACAAACTTTGAAAATTACTAAAGATAAGACAAGTAGCCGTGTTATTCGTTCACAGTCTGCAACTGTTAGTATTCCTGAGATTGGGATAATGGTTGAGCCTGGACCAAAATCTGAAGGTTATGTGTCTAATGTAGAAGGTGTTATTAATCGTTTTAAAGATGCTACTCGTAAAGCTTTAGCATTGTTTAGTGATGATGCTTCCCAGGAAAATGGTAATCGTGTTCTTGAGGATTTGGATAAGGTTTTAACTGGAGAATTAGAAGTTACTCTTATTATTGAAGATCCTTTTGGGCAAAGTAAGATTATGGATTTAGAGACTGAGGAAGTTATTTTAAGTGAAGAGGAAGTTAAAAAGTTAAAAACAGGATATACTGTTATTGATAATTGAAAAAAATAGTGTATTTTTTGATTTTGGAATTTTATATTTTTTTATCCCATTAAAATAAAAAAAGAGTTTTTTTGAAGAATTATTGTTTTTATAATTCTTCATTATTGTTTTCTGTGTTTTTTGTAAAGTCTGTGAAGTCTTCGTCTTCTTCTTCTTGAACATCTTTGAGTTTCATTGTTCTTTTTACGTCCATAGATAATGCGTCACAGTCTGCTTTTATTGCTTCTAAGTGTAGTAGTATTCTTTCTTTTTCTTGGTTTATTCTGGTGATGTTGGTGTATGCGTATGTGGATTCTTTTAGCATTTCATATTCTACTGTTGTGTATGGGTAGTCATTTAGTTGTTTACATACTGTTTTGAGTACGTCTCCTAAGAATTTGTTCATTTCGACTTTTACTCTTTCTCTTATCATTTTGTCGTCATCAAGGTGTTGTTTCATTAAACGTACTACTTCTGCTTTTGCGAAAGGTAAATCTTCTTCTTCGTCTTCGGTTACTGTTTCTATTATTTGTTCTTCGTTTTCTTCAATGTTTTCTATGTTTTCTTCTTCAGGCATTGATTTTTCTCTCCCAAAATTTTTTTAAAAGAATCTCATATGATTTAATATAAAATTTTTTTATTTTAATTTTTGAGTTAATAATTTTATATTTTATCAATTCTTTATATGGTTATATTTATCTTAAAAACTATATAAACCTATGCCGGTAATTTTTCATAGTACGATTAATTTTTTTAATGATAAATGATGTAAGATATGGAATAATTTATTGAAAAATTAAAATTATGAAAGTATATTAATTAATATCTAAACTAAAATTCAAACTATTAACAGAATGTGTTAAAGCACCTAAAGAAATAATATCAACATCCAAAACAGCATAATCCAAAATATTATCCTCAGTTATGCCACCAGAAATCTCAACAAGAATATTATCTCTCAAACCCTTACTTTTTAAAGAATCAACTGTTTTTAAAGCTTCATCCACACCCATATTATCCAACATTACAATATCTGCACCTTCACTTGCAACAAGGAGTGCATCTTCAACTGTTTCAACTTCAATTTCAATTTTTTTAGAAAAACTAGTATTCTCTTTTGCAAGTTTTAATGCTTTTAAAGCACCACCCACAATATTAATGTGATTATCTTTTATTAAAACCATATCATCAAGACAATTTCTATGAGGATCTCCACCCCCAATACAAATAGCATCCTTATCATATCTTTGAAGCGCAGGAGAAGTTTTACGAGTCCCCGCCACTCTAATATTAGGATTAACCTTATGAACCTTATTAACAATACTGTTTGTTTTACTTGCAACCCCACTCATACGCATTAAAATATTCAAAACCGTACGTTCTAAAAGAAGAATTGTTTTAGAATTACCTTCAAACTCTATTAATTTATCCCCTGGCTTAATATTGCAACCATCATCCAAATAACTTAAAACTTCAATACCATATTCCTTAAAAATATCTAAAACAACCCCAACTCCCGCAAGAATGCCAGAATCTTTAGATATAATAAAACCAGAACTTATAGAATCATCACTTATTAATGCATTTGAAGTTACATCCCCATAACCAATATCTTCTTTTAAAATTTCTTTAAATAAATCATCCATAAAATCGAATTACCTCATAAATATTAATTAATAAATAAATTATAAAAAGTAAATTATAATATATTTTACTTATTATAAAAAATAAAAGGACAAAAAAATAGGATTTATATTTATGGAACTTGAATTTCTAGGAACATCATCCGCAGTGCCAACAAAAAATAGAAACCACAGCAGCATAAGTTTAAAAGCATTTGGAGAAGTGATGTTATTTGATTGTGGAGAGGGTACACAAAATCAATTAACACGCACACATATAAGTCCCATGAAAATAGATAAAATATTTATAACCCATTATCATGGAGATCACATACTTGGACTTCCAGGATTAATCCAATCTATGGGATTTAGAGGAAGAACAACACCTCTAACTATTTACGGCCCTAAAGGATTAGAAAAAATAATAAACTCAGTAAAACAATTAGGATATTTTTTAATAAACTTCCCATTAAACTATTATGAAATAACAAAAGAAGGAAAATTAATAGAAACAGAAGAATATACAATAGAAACTTGTTTTACAAAGCATAACGTTCCAAGTGTAGCTTACAGCATAACAGAAAAAAAGAAACCAAGATTTTTAAGAGAAAAAGCAGAAAAACTGGGAATTCCCGTAGGGCCGAAATTTAGCAAATTACACAATGGAGAAACAATAACCATTAATGGAAAAATCATAAAACCAGAAATGGTTTTAGGACCACCAAGAAAAGGTAAAAAAATATCTTACTCTGGAGACACAAGACCTTGTGACAAACTAATTGAACTTGCAAAAGAAAGCACAATACTAATACATGAGTCAACATACCAAACATCCGACGAACAAAGAGCAATAGAAAATGCTCATTCAACATCAAAAGATGCTGCAAACATAGCTAAAAATGCAGAAGTGGAACAATTAATATTAACACACTTCAGCACAAGATACCTAAACACACAAGACATATTAAAAGAAGCTCGTGAAATATTTAAAAACACAAGCACCGCACATGATTTCCTAAAAATAGAATTATAAAATATTATACGGAGAATACTAATATATGGTAAATTTAGCATGGATAACACAATTCCAAATAGAAACACTAATAAACATAGCTTTAATCCTTATTGGAGCAATAATAATATTCACAATACTTAAAAAAATAACAAACTACTATTGGAAAAAATATGCAATAGACCCAACAGGATATCATTTATTCATCGACATCATAAAATACTGCATATGCTTAGTTGCATTCGGATGGATACTGAAAGAAATTGGAATAGATTTAAAAGGAATATTCGTAAGTGTTGGAATAGTTGGAATAATAATAGGTCTAGCAGCCAAAGATATATTCAGTAACTTCATGAGCGGAGTACTAATAATAAACGATAAAACCATAAAAAAAGATGAAATAATACAAGTAAGAAACGTTAAAGGAAAAGTAGAAAAAATAACATTCAGAACAACAAAAATAAAAACCGAAGATGATTTCACAGTAATGATTCCAAACAGTGTATTAAACAATACAGAATACACAGTATACAAAGAACTTGAACTACACAAAATAAAACTAAACATAAACCTACCATATAATATCAATATAACAGAATTTGAAGAAAAATTAAAAGAAAAAACATACACCCATAATTGGGTTAACAAAGATAAAAACCCACATATAGAAAATGTTGAACTAACAGAATATGGATATAAAATTAAATTTTACATATGGATTAATGATTATAGGAAAAAAAGTGAATATAAAGTAATCATAGCACAAGATGCAGAAAAAATAATAAATACCCTTGGAAAACACATACAAATATCCACATAATAAAAAAAAATAATAATTATAACAATTTTTAATAATACATATTAATACTAAAAAGTACAAAAAAGATATAATAAAAAAAAATAGAAGGAACTTAAAACATATGTTGAACCCACAACAAGAACGAATAAAAAAATTAAAAGAAGAGAAAAATGCAATAATTCTTGCACATAATTATCAAAAAAAAGAAATCCAAGAAGTAGCAGATTTTCTTGGAGACTCATTAGAGCTATGTATTAAAGCATCCGAAATAGAAGACAAAGATATTGTTGTATTCTGTGGTGTGGATTTCATGGCAGAAACTGCATACATCTTAAACCCAACTAAAAAAATCCTTATTCCCGATGTAAAAGCAGAATGTCCAATGGCACATATGTTAAGTGCAGAACAAATAAAAGATTTCAAAAAAAGATATCCTAACGCACCTGTAGTTTTATATGTTAATAGTTTAGCAGAAGCAAAAGCAGAAGCAGACATATTATGTACTAGTGGAAATGCTAAAAAAATAGTTGAAAGTCTAGATGAAGATATTATCCTCTTTGGACCAGATACCAATCTTGCAAACTACGTTGCTAAACAAACTAATAAAGAAGTCATACCTATACCTGGTGATGGACATTGCTATGTTCATAAAATGTTTAACCCAGGAGATATTGCATTTGCAAGAGAAGAACATCCTAATGCTGAAGTTATAGTTCATCCAGAATGTGATATTGAAGTTCAAGATGCTGCAGATAAAGTTGAAAGTACTGGTGGAATGTTATCTGAAATTAAAAAATCTGAGAAAAATGAATTTATTGTGGGAACAGAAGTTGACTTTTTAACACGTGTATCAAACGAAACAAAAGATAAAAAATTGTATCCATTACTTGAAACTGCAATTTGTGAAACTATGAAATTCCATAATTTAGATAATCTTGAAAAAGCACTTTTAAATGAAGAACATATTGTTGAAGTTCAAGAAGATATTCAAAAGAAATCATTTAATGCTGTTAATCGTATGATTGAAGTTACTAAACAATGAAATAGTCTTCACATATCCTCTAAAAAACTTAATAAGAAATATTTCATTTCAATTTCCTCACGAGCAACATAGTCTTCAATTTTTATTTGTGAATCTGGAGATTGAAATGGATATAACTCTGGTTTGAAGCGTATTGTGTAAATTAACTTATTTTCTTCTTCCATTATGTCTTCTTCTAAATTTTCAAGCAAAAATTTTTTAGAAATTTCATCTAAATTTGTGATTTCATATGTTATCGTGTTATCTTCTGTTTTTATTATTTTAACATCCATTGCACAATCAAACCTTTCATAATTTCTTTTTATTCATTTAAAAATTCATTAATTTCTGTATTGAATTGTTTTAACTCTGATGAACCTAAATGTCCATGTATTGAGTTTATTATTAAGAGTTGTGAATTTTTAACTATATTATTTAATGGTATTGCATCTAATTCTGGTGGGAAATATTCATCCCCTTCAATGCCAATTATTAATAGTTTTGATTTAATTTTTGATAGATCTTTTTCTATATCATAATCAGCAATTGCAATATTTCGATGTAAAAGGTCATAAGGATCATCATTTATGCATTCTTCTGCAAATTCTTCCATTTCATTTGTTATTTCTTCATTTGATAGTTCACGATAATATGTTTTTGTTTGACCATAACTATATATTGCTTTTGCAAGTAATCTTAATGTTTTTTCACGTTCTTTATCATTTTCAAAGTCTTCACATGATTCCAATATGTCTTTTTCAAGTTTTGATAAAATGTAATTGTGTCCTGCATTTTTATAACTTGTTGCAAGAGCTATTGTGAAATCCATATATTCAGGATATTCTGTTGCCAAGGTTAAAGCTTCAAAACCCCCCATACTATTACCAATTATTCCTTTAACATGTTTTATTTTATATTTTTCATATAAGAATTGTTTTTGAATGTTAATCATATCTTTTAATGTATATTGTGGGAAATTTTTTTTAAGCCCAGTTGTTGAAGGACTTGATGTTCCAGGTGAACCTAATGCAGATAAACTTATTATAAAAAATTTATTTGTATCTATAGGTAAATTTGGTCCACATATCTCATTTATGCGTTTTACTGATGAATATGATCCTCCAGAACCATGAAAATATAATATTGCATTATTTATATGATTTTTTTCATCGTATTTAGGTGTTCCAAATGTACCATATTCTATCTTTACTCCTCTCATTACATCTCCTTTTTCAAATTTGAACTCTGAGAGATAATATTCCTCTTGTGTTATTTCATCTTCAATATTATAAATTTTAAAACCTCCAAAAAAAATACTATGAAAAAAAAATTGTGAATTATAAAATTTAGTTTTGTAAAAAATTTTATTATTAAGTTTATAATAATATAACTATTTAGTTAAAAACTCTTATTAATTATTATTTTTTTTGGGAAAACAATATTATGATATATGAACTTTTAGAACAACCAGTTAATGAAGATGCATACGAATTGATACGGGAAGGTTTGAGAAAAAAAGCTATGATTACTTTATTTTGTTGTTGTAAAATTACATATGAAGGTCGAGCTTTAAGTCAACTTGGTTTTGGTGAGCGTTTTATACTCATAAAACCTGATGGTTCTTTTTTAGTCCATAAAGATAATAAAGTTGAACCTGTTAATTGGCAACCTCCAAAATCTCGAACACAAGTAGATTTAAAAAATGATGTTTTATTTATTGAAAGTTATCGTAGAAGTCCTAAAGAACATTTAGCAGTTGAGATTCGTAAAGTTGAACTTGTGAATTATTCTATTGTTACTGATTTTGAAGAGATTGAATTAGCAGGTTATGAAAAAGATATGGGCGATATGATAATGGAAAAACCTCATTTAATTGAAGAAGGTTTTAGACCTACTGCTAGAGAATATAGTACTGAACATGGTTTTATCGATATTCTTGGAAAGGATTGTGATGACAATCTTGTTATTGTTGAATTAAAAGCTCGTAAAGCAGGTGTTAATGCAGTAAATCAGATCCGTAGATATTTAAGTGATTTTGAGGATTTTGAAAATGATTATTTACAAGATTTAGGTGTTGAAAAACAGAACATAAGAGGAATTCTTGTTGCTCCAAGTATTAATGATGATGCAGAAGAATTATTAGATAAAGAGGGCATTGAATTCGTTAGTGTTACTCCTCCAAAAGAGCTTAAACATGATAAAAAAGTAACACTTGATGCGTTTAAGTAAAATGAATTTTATTGAACTTATTTTTTTAGCTATTGCACTTGCAATGGATGCTTTTAGTGTATCTTTAACTAAAGGTTTTAGCCAAAAAAATCTTAAAAATCATGAAATATTACTTTATGGATTGTTTTTTGGTGGATTTCAGTTCTTAATGCCACTTATAGGTTATATATGTGGTAGCAGTATTAGTAGTTTAATAAGTGTTATTGCTCCATGGATTGCATTTATACTTTTAGTTGGTATTGGTTGTAATATGATACATGAGAGTTTAGGTGATTCTAATGAGAGTTATACTGATGAATTTAGTTTTAAAGAGTTAATTTTGTTAAGTATTGCTACCAGTATTGATGCTTTTGCAGTAGGTATAACTTTTGCTATTTTAAATACTGAATTATGGTTTTCAATTAGTATTATTGGAGTTGTTGCATTTTTATTTGGAATTTGTGGTGTTTTTATTGGCCGTAAAATTGGAGATTACTTTGGAGACAAATTGCAGGTTTTTGGAGGAGTTATTTTAATTATTCTTGGTTTGAAAATATTGTTAGGATTATAAATAGGTTTTATATTCCCCCATATCCACAGTATGGACAGAAATTACCATCATATTCACAACCACAACTTGAACAATATTTTCGTCCATCACTATTTGTTGTATAATTGTTATCTATTGAGTTTGGTATTCTCCCCATTGAATCATATTCTTGTCCGAAATTTCTATGACAATATGGACAATAACTCTCATCATAAACATTATTTTCTCTAAAGTCTTGTTCATCAATTTCTCTTTTACAATA
>CAZJLS010000015.1:0-24020 GCA_964547125.1 uncultured Methanobacteriaceae archaeon
TAATTTAACTTTCCCCTTGCCAATATTTTTAAGAGAAAAATAAACTTTTTACAAACACAATAAAAACTAAAATTTTAAAAAAAGAGTAGATGAGTTTTTATGATGGTCTTTCTGTGTTAAACTCATCTTTAGACTTTATACCGACAAGTGAGGAAAATATTGCTATTATACATGCTATTGTACATATTCCGCAGATTATTTGTGAGCTTTGAATTATTAAAGTAGCGTATTGTGGTGCTAGTTCTAGGTTTCCCATTACCCATGCAAATATCAAAGTTAACAAACCTAAGCTCATTGTTTGTCCTATGGTTCGCATTGTTGCTTGTGATGCTGATGCTGTTGGTGCGTATTTTGGCGGTACTGAGCTCATTATTGCATTCATGTTTGGGCTTGAGAATAGGCCCATTCCTACTCCTTGTAGGATCATTGCAAGTATGATTAAGTATAGTGGTGTTTGTCTGTTTAGGAATGTTAGTATTGTTAGTGCTATTGCTGCTATTGCCATTCCTGTTGCTGCTAGTTTTTGTGGGTGTATTTTGTCTGAGAGTTTTCCTGCGTTGGGTGCCATTATTGCCATTATTATTGGTGTTATTATTAGTATTAATCCTGTTATTTGTGGGCTCCAGTTTCGAACGTATTGGAAGTGGTAGTTTAGGATTGTTGTTACTACCATTATTGCTAGATAGCTGCATAGTGCTGCGATGTTTGATGATGTGAATTTGTTGTTTTTGAATAGTTTCATGTTGAATACTGGTGATTTTTGTCTTAATTCCCATGCACCGAATATTATTAGTAGTATAATACCTATTATTGTGTATATTAGTCCTGTTGGTTGTATGAGTGTTGTAAATCCGTATATGAATAGTAGTATTCCTATTGCATATAGTATGGAGCCTGTTTTGTCTATTTTTTCTCCCTCATATGTTTTCCATTCTTGTGGTATTTTTATTACCATTATTGCTAAACACATTATTAGGAATGGTATTACAAAGTAGAACATTGATCTCCATCCTAGATTTTGTACTAGAAATCCACAGGCTACTGGTGATAGTGATGTTGCAAGATATACTCCTGTTACGGTGAATCCTAGTGCTTTTCCTCTGTTTTGTGGTTTTACTGCTGATACTACCATTGCCATTGCTGATACGTTTAGGAATGCTACTCCTGCACCTTGTATTATTCTAAATATTAGGAAGGTTTCTGTTGAAATTGATAAGCATGCTCCAATTGAGCCTATTAGGTATACTAGTACTCCGATTATTAGTGATTTTTTTACTCCGAATTTTCCGGATATTTGTCCTGCTGGTACTGTAAATACTGCTACGACTAGAAAGAATAGTGTTGGTATCCAGTTTTGGATTACGTTGTTCATTGCAAATTCTGAGGCTATTGCTGGAACTCCGATGATGATTCCATTGGATAGGAATATTGCAAAAAAAGATGTTATAAATGATACGAATATTACATATGTTTCTGTGTTTATTTTCATTCTACTCCACCATTAAAAAAAAGTTTTATTACTTTTTAGTTTGTTTTTTTAATTATATTAATAATTATATATTTAAAAAAAGATGGGAGTTGAGAAATTAGAATTTTATTTTAGTTTATCAATTGTTTCAACCAGTTTTGTTATTTGTTGTTCTACGCTTAGTCCTGGTTCTCCGTATGCTTCAAATACTAATGCTGGAGTTCCATTATCTTTTATTGGTTGTGTTGAGTATTTTGGACTTGTGTATTCTGGAGGTTCATAATATGCTAACCAGTCATTGTTTGCATTTACTATTTTTTGTGCATATGATAAGCTTGTTCCTCCACTTCCTGGTGTAAATAGGTATGGTTCTGGATAGTAGAATGCATTGGATGAGTGTATGTCTACAATTAGATGGAAGTGTCTGTAGTTTACATCTGGTACTATGAATTCTTGTGCTAGTAGTTGACCATTCATTCTTCCTTGGCTGAAATCGTTTGGGTTTTCTGTTACATGAACTTTATAAATATAGTATTTATAGTTAAGTGAGTTTGCATGTTCTCTAATATATGATTCTAATGCTTCATGTGCTTGTGATTCTCTTGGGTGTTGTCCTATAATGTATGCTACGGTTACTTGTGATGATTCATTTCCAAATGGTCCTTCCAGTGTAACATATCCTAGGGAGTTACTTCCAAGTTTTATTATTGATTCATCAGATCCTTGATTAGCTACAAATATATTAAAATCTGTTATAATATTATCAGTTTGTGTTTTTACAGGTTCAGGAATTAAATTAGGGCTTGCTGCATATACTATTGCATATCCTATAATTATTATTAAAATTAAAATTAGTAATTTTTTACCTTTACCCATACCACTATTTTGTTTATCATCTGTCAAAGTAGCTAACCCTTCCCCTTTAATTTTGAATATTTGAAAATAAGTGTCTTTTTTTATAAAAAAAAATTTTTAGAAAAAATTAGATGGAATTATTTATTTTTCCATGTTTGTTTAGCTGCACGGCCTCTTTTACTTCCTGGTTTTTTATAACCTCTTTTTGGGCGTGTTCTTCTGTTGGTTCCTCTAACCTTTGCCATTATTTTTAACCTCCTTTGAAAATTTAATTGGAAAAAAATATTATTAATAAAAAATAAGCATTTTTTTGATAAAAATATTTTATATAATACTTTATAAACTTATACTATATTACTCTCTAAATAATAATAAATAAAGTTTACTACAATATAATATATATTATAATTTAAGTAAAAGGGAAATGATAAAATATGAAAAAAGAATATTTAATATTCACAATACTTGTTGGAATTATTCTAATTTTAAGTACCAGTGCAATTTATGCTGGTAAAACAATTAATTTAGGAAATATTACCATGGAAGTTCCAAACGAACTTCAAAATGGAGAGAATGTAAATTTTAGTGGCGGTTCATATATTTACCGAAATATTAGCAATGGTATGAATATGTTTAACATTTATCTCTACAGTGACTATACCAGTAGCTATGTTAAGCTTGTAGGTTTTTGGATAAGTAAAAGTAGTAGTGAAGATTTAACAGTTGCAGGCCATCCTGCAATACTTGTTAAAGATAGTAATTCTGCCCGTGGAAACTTCACATATCTTTTCTTTGAATCTGATGGAAATATAGTTATGATTAACCTACCACATTCTAATAATGTTACAAGTGCAGCTGAAAATATGGTAGCAAGTACTCCACCTGCAATTTATAGTGAAACTGAATTTTACAATTTAATGGATCAAACACGAACCGATTATGAAAATTATCGTGAGATGCAGGAGTTAATAGATGCATCATATGAAAATGGATATTATGGTGGTTATGCCGACGGTGTTCCTAAAGGAATATTTTCAAGACTATTCTGGAGAATAGGACTATAAGCTTATGTTGTGTATTCAGCATTGATTTTAACATAATCATATGTTAAATCACAACCATATGCACTTGCATCATATTCTCCTTTAAATAAATCAACATCGATAAATACTTCTTCCTCTTTTACAATTTTTTCTGCTTCTTTTAACTCATTAGTTCCTTCAAATGCTAATATTTCTCCGTTTTTAACCAAACTTACACTATTATTTTTTGAAGATAAACTTATTGTAATATTATCAGGGTTCATATTTATGTCTGCATATCCTATTGCTGCTATGATTCTCCCCCAGTTTGGATCTCCACCAAAAATTGCAGATTTTACAAGTGATGATGAAACTATACTTTTAGATGCTTTAATTGCATCTTCTTCTGTTTTTGCATTTTTCACATTTGCCTGTATGAATTTTGTTGCACCTTCACCATCCTTTGCCATTTTTTTAGCAAGTTCAATGCAAACTCTTTCCATACCTTTTTGGAAATGTTTATCTACTGTTCCATCATATTTTATAACATTACAGTTTGCTTTTCCATTAGCCATAAGTAATGCCATATCATTAGTAGACTCATCACCATCTATTACTAACATATTAAAGCTTTTATTAACTGCAGTTTGAAGCACATAATCTATGTGGTATTTGTCTATTATTGCATCAGTTGTTATAAAGCATAGCATTGTTGCCATATTTGGTGCAATCATTCCACTACCTTTTGCCATAGCACCAATTTTAACTTTTTTACCGTTTTCTAGTGTTACTTCAACTGCATATTCTTTATGTATAGTATCTGTAGTCATTATTGCTTTTGCAGCGTCTTGGGATGCTTTATCAGATTGTTCTAAATTTTCTGCAGTTTTTTCAATTAATGGTACTATTATATCCATTGGCATTTTTCGACCAATTACACCTGTTGATGCTGTTGCAATATTATTTGGATTAATTTCTAAAAGTTCACTTGTTTTCCCCACAATTTCTTCACAGTCATCTAATCCATCTTGGCCTGTAAAACAGTTTGCATTTCCACTGTTTGCAACAATTACTGAAAGTTTATTATTTTTTATTATTTCTTTAGTATGTGTTAATGGTGCAGCTATTACTTTATTTGATGTGTATACGCCTGTAGCAGTACTGTTTGGTGAGTATATAATTGCAAGTCCATATTTACCTTCTCTACATCCTGCTGCTTTAACACCATCTACTTGACATATTCCACCATCAATTTTTTTTATGAAATCATTTTCCATCTTTTTACCCTCCTTATTTTTTTAAATAACTAATTAAAATACCATATTCTTACTATATGTTTTTTATTAATTACCTAATATAATAAGATTTCTAAATATATTTAAACTAAAGCAAATTTTAATAAATCTCAAAGATTACAATATTTTATTTTTCTAAAAAATAAATATGGGAAATATTAAATTTAATAAAAATAGTAGTTTTTTTTAATGTTTTAATGTGTAAAAGGATAAAAAAAAATATTATGTAGTGGGGTTTATGTTTAAAAGTTTGAATATTAGTTTTTGTGGGGATTAACTAATAGTCTTATTCTATATTTTTTTGGGGTCTTTTAAACATTTATTTTCTTTTTTTTATCCTAAACACATTTTTTAAAACCTAGGTTTTTTTGGCCAAACTCACTTTTTTTGTAATTACTTAACCGGTTAAAAGCTTTTATAAATATGAATCTTATTTTTTTTAGGAAATGATGATATTTTTTTAAATTTAAGAAATAATGATTGAAAAGTTGTAATTAATAGTGTTTATCCTAAAAAATTTTTTTTAAACTATTTTAGATAATTTTTTTTGTAGGTATAAAAAAAAATTAATTTTTTTCTTAAATTTTGTTGTGGGGGTAGAAAAAAATATTATTATTTTTCCTATTATTTTTTTTGATCCTTTTTGCTTTTTTTTGTAATTACCTCATTTTTTTGCCAAAAATTTTTTTTTATAAAAATTTGGGTTCTAGATTTTATTTTAATTTGAATTTCACATTAGTACAACAATATTTTTTTGTGTTTAATATGTTTATACAAAATGCAATTAATAATCTATAGTTTATTCTTATATATAGTTTATTATGTGTGTATGTGTGTACACACTTATTTATTTAAATAAATACTAAAAAATATTTCAAAGCCCAAAAAATGCATCTCAGTTAAGAAAAAATGCAACTTAGCACCCCCAAGAACTATCCATTTATAACTACACTACCAAACTAATAAACAAAAAAACAAAAAAACAGGAGAAAAAAATACTATGTACGATACAAAAAGAGCAAGAGCAGAAGAAATAGTTGACAAACGAATAAAACTATACAGAAACTTAAAAGCATATATAATTACAAATACAATATTAATAATTATAAACTGGATTTTCACACCCGAAGTCTGGTGGGTTCTATTTCCACTATTCTTCTGGGGAATAGGAGTATTAAAAGACTTTTTAAATGCTTATATATTCATTAACAGTTTTGAAAGTGAAGAATACAGAGAACGTAAAATCAAAGAAGAAATGGAGAAATTAACAAACTAAAGAAACTATGAAAGTGAATTTATTTATTTCAAAAGATATTAAAAAAGCCCATACAGACATACATACAGATAAATTAACTGAAAATATTTCAAAAGCAATATCAATTCTAGAAGATGAAGATATAAATGAAATGATAACAGTTAAAAAAGATTCAGATCTTATTTTTCTAGAATTAAATAATATTTTCATGTTTAGAGTAGAAAATAAAAAAGTACGGGTTTATAGTGAAAATAAGGAATATTTAATTAAAAAACCATTATATCAAGTTGAAGAAAGTCTAAATAGTGATTTTGTTAGAATTTCAAAAACAACTATTATCAATTTAAAAAAGATTGAACGTGTAGCTCCTTCACTTAAAGGAATGATGTTTATAGAACTTAAAAATGGTTTAAAAGATAATATTTCAAGAAAATATTTACCTGAATTTAAAAACGCACTGGATTTATAAAAAAAAAGGTGATATGAGTGAAATTTACAGATATAATTAAAAGCTTGGCAATGGGTGCTTTTGTAGGTTGTTTTATTGGATTATTAGTTGCAGTTTTAATATCCCTTGATGTTGGTCCTGGAAATATTGTATTTTCTGGAGTTGATATTGTGAATTTATTCTTTGGTTGTATTGTTGCAGGTTGGGGTTTTTCATTAAGTGGATTAATATATGATAGGGAAGATTTAGCCTTACCATTACAAGTGATTTTTCAAATGTTAATTGGTATGACTGTATTATTTTTAATAGCTATTTATTTAAAATGGATGCCTATTAATTTAGGTGCAGGTCCAATATTAACTTGGATTTTAATAGCTTGTGTTTTTGCAGTTGTTTTCTGGTTTGGTTTTTATGTTTATTATTATTTGCTTGCACGTAATTTGAATAAGAAAATATCAAGTAAATAATATATTTTTTTAAAAGACTATTTAGTGTGTACACACTTACACACATATGTATAAATTTACATATTATGTTTAAATAATAAACATAACTAAATAAATTCATAGTAAAATATTTATAAACAAGAAAATAAAAAATATAAATATCATGCCGAGTAAAGACGATGTAGATAGAATATGGAAACTATCAGAAAAAACAAGAATGAACATATCACTTCCAAAAGAACTAGCCGACTGGCTAGACAATAACGCAGCAAACAATTGGAAACTAGACAAAGCTGCAAGATCAAAAGAAATAACAAAACTACTTCTAGAATCAAAAAGAAGAAGTGAAGACGAAATATAAACTACTCTTTTTTAAAAAAATATAAACTATTTTTTTTAACTAAAATACGCATAAAGCATAACAAACAAAACAACAAAAATACCTAAATAAGCCAAACCAAACAAAACCAAGAAATAACACACAATAAAAACACCAATAAACAAACCAATAAGCTTAGCCTTATGATTAAAAAACAAATCCATCACAGTACGAGTAAAATCAGATGGAATATTATAAGCATACAAACCATTAGCCAAATCAAACACCACTAAAGACAAAGAACTACCAGTCTTAGTCTTAATCTGCTCAGCAATATTAGCACGCTCCCCTGCCTCACGACGAGAAGTACCAATACCAATCTTAACCTTAGCACCATTACTCAACAAATACCAAGCAGAATCCAAACCCGCACGAATAGCCAAATCCTTACTAGGAAACTGAGCAATCAAATCATCCCCACCTTTACGATAACCCTCAATATGAGCACTACAATCCTCAACCATATAAGAAGTAATACCCGTCATCAAATCAACCAACTTATCCCTACCATGCTCAGAAATAAACTTAGTAGAATCAACCATATCAATAAAAAGATAATAATTATAATCCACACTCTTAGAATGACCAACCTTAAAAGGAGAATTCATAACCATAGCATACTCCCCACCAAGCTTAGTAAAAGCAACACCAGAAACATCACCCACCTCCTTACTAAACTTAATACTACGCTCAATAGAAGCAGCACCAGTCATACCAACAGCAGACCTAACACCAACATGATTATCCAAACCTAAACTAATAAGACGAATAGCAACACGAATAGCATCATTTTTGCTTTGAAGCTTACAAATAATCTCAGTATTAGACTCCTCAACAATCTCACCCCTATTAGCCAAAATAATATTACTAAACTCCCGAATAACCAAAGAAGGCTGAGACAACTCAACATACAAATAACGGTCACTACCCATAATAATATTACTAACAAGAGCATACTCCTCAACATTATCCTCAGCAGGAGTAATCTCATAAAAACTATGAGCCTCAGGAATATTCTCAGAACCAACATCCCTTACAAGATTAGTGAAAATACTTTCAGTAGTAACATGAGCCTCCTCAATCTCCATCAAAACAGTCTGAGTATAATTAAAAAGCTCAACATACTCAGTCTCCAAAGGAGTTGTAGGAAAATACTTAGTCCCAATACTTAAAGCCTTATAACCTGTAAACAACTTAAAAAAAAATCTAAAAATAGGATGCTTAGCCATTAGGCTTTCCTCCCTTTTCCAGATAAATATCAAACTCACCAGGATTCTCTAACAAAATATCAGACTTAACACTAACATATGGAAACTTCCAAGAACCCAAACGTGCAGCAACAGTACTTGCAATATTACGAGAATTACTCTTAACAAAAGCCTCATCATGACTATTTACAAGAACCTCAACATTAAACGGACAAACATCCTCCACCTCATCAGAAACAACAATGTTTAAAATAAACTCACCAGGTTTAACAAACAAATCATTACGAACAGCAATCAAAGGACGATTAACAAGATGCAAACGATCAGCAACAGTCACACTAATATTACCAGCATCATGAACTGCTTCCTTATAATTTTTAGGATGCACCAAAACAAAAATAACATAAGGAGCAGAGGTTTCAACATCATCAACCATATTCATAACATCCCTAAACATAGGAATCTTATGAAATATATTCTCAATACGTGTCCCTAAACCCTTCTCATTAGATTTATCCAATTTAAGAATAGCGGCCTTAGCCACATTAAGAGGACTAAAAGGTTGTGCTTCTTTTTCCATAAACACTTCCCATCTTTTACTTTCAATCTCAACTAAAACATCATCTGCAATTTTCTGCAAAAGGTTTTTAACCCGCTTCGGCTTTTTAGATTTAGCAAAAATTAATTTTCCATTTTTAATTGAAAATGGCATTCTCTTCTGATTAATATTTTGAAACTCATCAGCAAAATCACGATATTTATCATTTGATAAAATTTTTGCTTTCTCCTGCTCTGCAGTCTCAAGAATAAAATGATCTGCAACAGTTCCTACAGGAACTTCTTCTATAATACCATCTTCTACTAGTTTGATGTATTGTTCTTTTTGATCTATACTGTGACGTAAGGAAGCATCCGCTAGTATTAAAAATTCATTTTTCCCAGCTTCTAACGCTTTAATAGCAGCTATTATATTTTTTAATTTAGGTTTATCTTCTCCTTTTCCATAGTGAGCCACATTTGCTGCATCAATAATAACTTTCAAAAAAACCAATCCACCTTTTAAATCTTTTTTAATAATATAATTTAATAAAAAAAAATAATCAGTATTAATCTTTGATATTAAATTTTACTTTGTAATTTGATATTTATAAATATTTTTTTAAACTAAAGAAAATAGAAAATAATAATTATTGTTAAAAAAAAGAAAAAAAAGAATAAAATTATATAATACTTAATTCTGTATTCATATTTGGAGCAGATAACTTATTAATACACTTACAATCAAATTCTTGTTTAATTGATTCTTCAGACTTGCGTATAGTTAATATAATTGTTAATTTAATAATACTGTTATTATAATATCCTATAAAATATATATAATAAAGTTTTTATTTTATTAGACCGAATTCGCCCAAGTATATTTTAGAACCATCTATTCTGTTTAAGATTATTTCAACAGAGTCTTCTTTTATTTCATAGGTATTGTAACTGTTGATGTCATCTCCACGTAGTTTATAACTTGAAAGTGATCCTGCATTTACAAATAGTGTTCCTTCCATATTCCATAGATTAGGTACGTGTTTGTGTCCGCAGATTACCATTGCTACATGGTGGTCTATTAGTGTTTGTAGTATGTCTCCTGCATCTGATAGGATGTTTCGTTCTCTTCCTGTTTTTGGTATTGGTATTACATGGTGGTGTAGTGCTACTATTGCAAGTAGGTTTTCTTCTTGTGCCTGTTCTAGTTGTGCTTCTAGCCAGAGTTGTTGTTCTCTTCCTATGTGTCCATAGTTAACATCTGGTACTGTGCTGTCTAGTCCTATTACTATTAGTTCGTCTTCTTTTGTGAGTTTCCAGGTTCTCTCTCCGATTAGTTTTTCGAATGTTTCGTATCCTACGTTTCTTGAGTCGTGGTTTCCAGGTATTGTAAATAGTGGTGCTTTGAACATTTTTAGGTATTTTTCTGCTAGTTGGAAGCTTGTGTAGTATCCGTCGTCGGTTAGGTCTCCTGTTAGTATGATTATGTCTGGTTCTTTTTTGTTTATTTCTTCGACGAATTTTAGGAATGTTTTTTCGTCGAAGTGTGCTTTGCTTATGTGTAAGTCTGATATGTGTGCTATTAGTGTCATGTTTTTTTTATGGTGGAGAAAAAAATTTTAGAATTGTTATTTTTTTTATTCTTGGAGTTTTAGTATTGCGTCTGCAATGTCTCCTTTGGAGTCTTCTAGTGCGGTTTTTGCTTCTTCTATTGTTACTCCTGCTGTTGATGCTACCATTTCTATGTCTTCTTCTGGTATGATTATTTCTTCTTCGATTGCTCTTTCTTCTGCTTCTCCGATTATTTGGTAGGTTTCTTGTCCCATTGCGTTCATTAGTGTTACGTCTGGGTTTGGAATTACTAGTTCTTTGTCATCGAATTTGATTATTACTTCTCTTGCACCGTCTAGGGATTCCATTTTCATTCCCATTTTTTTCATTTGTCTTTCCATTTGTTTCATTTGTTTTGCGTTCATTCCTGGCATCATTTTTATCAATTTCCAAATAATAGTATTTTAATATTATATTCTTTTTTTATTATATTATTTATTCTTTTTTAAATCCTTTTCTGACTTTGACTGCTTGTCCTGTTTGGAAGTCTTTTATTTCTTTTGGGTTTAGTAGGACTTTTCCGTATGCAAGTAGGTCGTCTTGGTCGTTTGTTATTAGTACTTCGTCTTGTGCTCTGATGTTTTTATCTGTTTGTGTTACGAATTTTGAGAATACACTTTTTCCATCTCTTGCAAATTCTTCTACACTACTATGTATTACCACCCTGTTTTCGGGATATTTTTTATGAGCATGTAATCTTCTTGCACCTTCGTCTGATAAAACGAAGTTTGCATCGGATGCTCGCATGTTTGCAATAAGGGTTTTGCCATCATATATGTGTCTGATTTTTCCTGTTTTTCTACTTTTCTCAATATTAATATCACCAGTAAATAAAGCATCACCTGAGCCACAACCAAACTCATAATCAGCAATCAACTTAATTTTCCTTAAATCATCACGATGGTAGCGAATATCATCTGAATATTCATACTCATCTAACTCAAAACCATACTCACGACAAGGTCTTGAATGAATCAAAATTTGCTCATAATCTTCACTATAACTTGTTAAACAATCAATTAAAAACTCAATACTATCATCATCCAAATTACGAGGAGCAATATTTTGAGCTAATGGATAAGTCTCATCCAAATCCAAAGGAGTAATACCAAAAGGAATATCAAGTACCGCAAAATCAGTATCCTCCAAATCAACAGGCTCCTGCGAACCAGTTAAACTGTAAAATCTTCCAAGCTTACCTTGATAATACCTGCTATAAGGCTTACGCCCACCACCTAAAATTACCAGATTTTTCTTTTTAGGAATATTTTCAAGTTTATTTTTATGTCTTAAAACTTCAGGACGATTAAGAGACTCACAACCAGTATAGAAAAATGCAGACTTCTTAACACTAGGATTAAAATACTCCAAATCACCCGTATACTCTTTTAACTCTCTAAGTGCATCAAGAAGTGCTGGATGAGCTCTACACCTTTGCTCAACAAGCTCCATCAAACTACCTTCACTAATAGCCTGTCTAATCAAACGTAACTCAGCAAAAGACACATACAAATTATGAGCAGCAATAAGTTCCACTCTTTCCTTTTTAGGCATAGCCCGTAAATCATCAGGAGTATACTTACTACACACCTCACAACTACAAGGCATCTCAGTCAAATTCTCCAACTTATAAGTACCACTAGTAGAAAGCAAACGATCATCTTCAGCATACAAAATATAAGCAGCAGAATCAAACAAATCACAACCCATAGCCACACACAAAGCAAAAATCATAGGATGCCCCGCACCCATCAAATGACGAGGCACACTATCACTTAACCCTTTCATACTATTCATAACAACATGAACAAGATTCTTATAATCATAACCTTCCATCAAAGGCACAACAGCACCAATAGGATACAAATCAGCACCTAACTTACTTAAACGCTCAGCACACTCAACACGCAAATCCGGAAAAGTAGAACCCTGAACAACACTATTCAACTTCAAGTTAAAATCACGACTATTCCTATAATCAATAGCCTCCTTAGCCCTATCTATAGTAATCTCCATATCACTTCTAGCTTTTTCTTTATCAACATAAGGAGCAGTAGGAATATCCAAACTAGTACCAATATCAGAACCAATCTCCTCCTGAAAATCAATAACCTCAGTATTACTAATATCAATATCACCATAAACAGACAACTGAAAACTACCAGAATCCGTCATAACAGGACCATCAAAATTAATCAAATCATGTAATCCAAGCTCACGAGCTTTAGCCTTAAGTTTCTCATCCTTATAAATCAAATAAGCATTAGTAATAACAATATCAGCACCATACTTCTTAACATCCACTGTTTGCTTTCTAGGATGTATAACAGGCATTAATGCCGGAGTTCTAACTGTCCCATGACTTGTCTTAAGAGTACCTACTCTTGCCCTATTATCCTTAGCCTTAATCTCAAACATAAAAACTTAATCCTCTTTTGTTAATTTATCAATAACCTTCTCATACTTCTCATTCTGCAACTGCAAACTAATAGTATTAGTCTTATTAGACTTAATAATCTGCTCCTTAGACTTAATCAAATTATCAATAGTCTCATCCTGCTTTTCAATAATATTATCTTTTTGCTCCAAAAGCTTCTCATAAGATTTACCAATTTTTCGAAGTTGTATTTCAAGATTTTCAGTATTATTCTGAATTTCACTCTTATAATCATTAATTAGGCTTCTTAAATATTTAACCTGCTCCTGTTTATCTTCAATAATTTGAACCTTTTCATCAATTTTCTCTTGCAAATCATCTAACTCTTTAAGCTTTGCCTTTTCATTGAAAATTTTTGTTTTAACCTTAAACTCCAATTCCTGCTTTTCAAAACTTAAATCCTGAACTTTACCTCTTAAATCCTGTAGTTGATTATCCTTATTTTTTAAGTTCAAATTTAACTCTTCAATAATACCATCTTTAAAATCCAACTCTTCAATTTTATCATCCAAATCATTTTGAAGAGCACTAATCATATTTTCCTTTTCTTTTAATTTAATCTGTGATTCCTTTAATTTCCTATTATTATTTTTCTTATTATTATTAGTTTTTTTAGACTGTTTATTATTCTTCACTATCTTTACCCCCTTATTTTTTTACATTTATGAAAATCATAATCATGAAAATGCTTATGAGAATGTTTCATCCAATGATTCTTATTTTTACCTGTAGAATCCATATTAAATAACCATAAAAAATCATGATGATGAGAATGTCTTACATGATGAGTATGACTTCCAAAATCATCATTATTATACAACCGATGATGGTGATGATAATCCTTATTAGGATTACCAGTTAATGGACGATTTTTACGCTTATGCTTATTTATAACCTTATCCACTCTAAAACTTCCACAATAAGGACACTTAAAACTGGAACCATTCAAACTCCATTTCTGCCCACACTTACCACACTTATAAGAATTAGCCCGATTATTATTCATAGCCAAAAACTTCTCCAAACGAGACTCCATATCCAAAATACGTGACCTAGAATTATTATCAATTAAATACTCTTCAGTGTAGTCTTTTTTAGGCTCAACAATAAAGTATGCTTCCTTAGATTTTAAACCTTTAATACCAATTTTTGCAAGATTCCTCTCAACACGACGTTTTAAAGGCTCATCATTTAAATCTTCACCTAAAAAAGTAACAGACTTAACAGCAGAGGAAATCTTAGACTTATGCCTGATATCATGTCTAAGCTTTTGCCTATATTCTGTAACTTCACTAGTAGACCAGTTTAAATCAGGATCATAAAAAGGAACACCCACATCTGATAAAGCAATCTTCACCTCATCAGCTAAAGGCAAAGACTTATCTAATTTTTCTGGGTTTTTAGATGCAAGAGTACCTCCTTGTTTGCGTCCAAAAACAGGACCCAATCCTACATGAAAACCAGCACGAATAAAAGCACTACGCACTGGAGAACTACTAGTATAAGTTGCAACAATACCATTTTTATTTATTACACGGTAGAAATGCTTAAAAAAATCCAAACTAAAAAGTTCCGGAGACATAACTTGACTAAAAGGATCTAAAAAAATAGCATCATATTTGTTATTATCCAAATCCTGAATAACCCGACGTGCATCATCAATAAAAAAATTAATACCAATATTACCGGGTAAAGAATCATTAAATGCTTTATTTTTAATATAACCATCATTTATTAGGGCATCTTCAATAGTAATCTTAACTAAATCATGACTTTTAATAGGAGATGGAACAATTAAACCTGCAGCCAAAGTAGCCCGACTAATTTCAACACAATCCACAGTCAAACTAGTCTTACCATTAGTGTTTTTAGAAAAATCATCAACGAGTGCAGTAGTATTATAACCTAAACCAGTACAAATATCTAAAACACAAATATCCTCATTGTAATCAAATTTCATAGGCTTAATAAACTTCTCAAAAGCCTCACTAATAGCACCAGTACGAGTATGTAAAGTTTCAACCTTACTATTAATCTCACGAGACCGGATACTATATGAACCATCTTCAGTTAAGAAAAAATAATCAATATTCTCCCTAAAAAAAGTATCACGAAGAGAAGTATCTCCATTAAGGTTTTCCTCTTTAAAATAATCATTTATACGAGAATAAATAGTATCATCAATAACACGAGATTCATCAAGATAAGTCATAATAATATAATATTTATAATTTGGTAATATTTAAAAAAATAGGAGAAAAAATAAAAAAAAGTGTACAGTAAGTTAAATAGGTGTACATTCCTAAATATTGTTTATTTTTCTAAAAAAATGATTAAATTGTTTTTTTAAACTTCTTGTTACAACTAAATTTATACTAAATGTTGGAAAAATTAAAAATGAAAAAAATAGTATAATACAATGCATAATATTAGCTGTAACTTTTTTATAAAAAAATTCTTTAAAATATTATTTGGAAATGTGGAATTGATTAAATTAGTGTACAGCTGGTTTTAAATCTTTGATTTTAGAATTAATAATTTTAAATGTGAAAATTTTATTTTAATTAGATTTAATGAGTGTTACAGTTAAATTTTTGATTTTTTTTAACTGTAACAATCTTAAGGAGTAAATCATAGACAAAAGAATATTATATTGTATTTAATTTAGCTAAATAATCTTGTATATTTGTAATATCTTTATCTATTTTACTTACTCTTTTTCTTAAATCTTGTAATTTAATTTTTCTAAGCATTATCCATAATTCATTGTCTTTTATTAAACCTGGATAATGTCTTACTGTTTTTTTGATGAATTTATTTAATTTTTCATCAAATCCTATAGCTAATCTATCAACTTTTGTTTCGTATTTGCTTCCTGTATATTCACCTTCTTCATATCTAAAGTCGAATAATTCAAATTCTTCTTTAATTGCTTTTGATAGTTTTCTACCATCGATTTTATCGTTTTTTGTTGTTTTTATGTCTATTCCTAATATTATGCTTAGTTTAATAATGTTTAAAGAGAGTTCGTCTGTATATACGTATGGTGTTTCAGGGTCTGTTCTTGTATTGTATTCTTCTGTTTCATATTCCCATGCTTTTTGGTCGTGTTTTTTTATTAAAAAATGTAGTAGATAGTTTATTGGTTTGCTATGTTTGTTGATGATTTCTTTGGTTTTTTCTTCGTTTAAGCGTAGGATAAAATCTTCATTGTTTTTTGTCATTTTTTCATAGGCTCTTAATCCATTATATATTAGCCATTCCATTTCTTCTGGGTTTTCTAATATTTTCCCTTCAAGGTTTTTGTCTTCTCTGTCTGTTCCTCTAAACATTATTTCGAATTCTATTAATACTATTCTACTTATTAATGCTTCATCTAATTCTGTGAAGAATCCTAAATGGTTTGCTACAACTAATAGTTTACATATTTCAATACAGGTTAAAGTGTAAGGGTCTCTGAATTTTGGATTAACATAAATGTTATCGTTTCCAGATATTTGTTTTATTAATGCAATTGCTTCTTCTTCAAGTGGTTTATCTGGACTGTCATTTGAAATATTGATTATGCTGTTTTCTAATGCTGATGTTCCATGTGTTGTTGCTAGGTCATTTAAATTAACATTAGATACACGGTTAATGTCTTTTTCATAATTGAAAATATTTGTTAGGATTTTTGAGAATATGCTTTTTCCTCCACCGCGGATTCCAACTATGAAAATTATTGCATTTAATGGGTTTCCTGAAGTTAATAGGTATCCTACTACTTGCAATATTCCTTCTTTGTATCTTTCTGTTAGTTTTTTTGATGATTTTTCCAGGCTTGTATCTAAAAAGTATTTTATATATTTACTTTTAGCACTTGGATTGTAGTTGAAGTTAGTTTCTATTAAAGTGAATACTGGTTGGGTGTTTTTTAGTAATTGGTGTTTATTGATATCATAAATACCATTTTTAAAACGTATCATATTGTATTCGGGTTTTAATCTTTGATCTATTACTGATAATGCTTCCTTAATGTCCTTGTCACTTACTATGTTATTGCCTATTGCTTCTGCACATAAACGTTTCACATCATCATGCATTAATTGAATATATCCATTACTTGCTTTATCCTCTTTGTATATTGTATGAACATTATTTCTCAGTACAACACCATATTCTTCATTTAATAGTCTGCCTAGAATTCTTGTTGGATTAGAACCATAAATTTGCTTGTTTTCTAGAAAATCAGGATTATTAGATTTAATATTTAATAAAAGATTTCGTATTAAATTAAATATACCTCCTAATTTTTCTTGTTGAAAAATCCTGTGTTTCTCTTTTAGATAATTAAATATTTCTGGAGTTAAATTTTTGATTTGATTTTCAGCAGATATACTATCTTTATAAACTATGTTAGCAACATCATCTATTAGGCCAATTGTTATATCTTCAATATCTTCATCCAAACCACTACCTTTTATGTATTTATTTACTACTTTAAAAAGCAAAGGTTCATTTAATATCTTTGAAATTAAAGCGTATAATTCAATTTTAACTTCTGAATCAAATACATCACATTTTGCTTCCGTATCTAAATTATCATGATAGAGATTGTTTTTTAATTTTATGGTTTCTGTTTTGTTTTTATTATTTGAGCATAATAATAGTTCTCCATCCCATAAGTAGAGTAATTGAAATGTATATTCGAGTGAATTTGTATAATGCTCTTTGGTTAATATTATTCTCTTGTATTTTCTTGTTTGGTTGTTGTTTATGATTTCTTTAAGTTCGTCGTAGTATTCTTCGTTGTTTTGTTTTTTTTGCTGTATTTGTTGTTGTTTTTCTTGTATTCTTTCTCTTAGTGTTGGGTTGTGTGTTTTCATTGGATATTTCTCTCCTTATGGTTTTTTTGTGTTTTTTGGTTGAATTTTTTATTTTTTCGTTTCAATTTTTTAGATTATTCTTTTAATGTTGCCTCCTATGTAGTTAATTGAAAAATAAAATGTGACAATTATGTAATTGTCAATAATATTATATAATTAGTTGTATATAAACCTTAAAAAAGGTAAAAAAAATGAACAAAACAAATAAAATAATAAAAAAAATGAACAAAAAAGAGAAAAAAATGAAAAAACACAGTAGACAAAACAAAAATCGTACACCAAAAAACACAAAAAAACCAACAAAACAACAAAAACACAAGAAAAATCAAAAAACATTCAACAAAAAACAAAAAAACATAAACAAAAAACACACCCAAAAAACAAAACCCATACCAAAAAAACAAAACCGTTTAAAAAAAGAAAGAAAAAAATGAACAAAAAAAATAAAAATTACTCATTAATAGAAAAATAATCCCCATCCAAACGTTTAATCCGATAAGTATTAATCGTATAAGTACCCAACTCATACTCAATCATCAAATTAGCCAACTTCTCCCCATCAATCAAAGAAATACTCAAATTAGACTGATTAACTGCATACTCAACAGCACCAGCAGTAAAAGAAGAAGTAGTGATAAAAATACCTTTACTAAGACCTTTACCAACCAAAGCACCAACAAAATTCTGAATCAAAGGCCTACCAACCTTAGAACTAGAATCATAAGCCTTAGCCTGAACACCAATCTTATCCAAACCCAACTTATCCTCATTAATAATACCATCAATACCCTCATCACCAACCAAAGGAGTAGTCACACCAGCATCCTCCCTAAAATCACCATAACCCATCTTCAAAAGCAAATCAATAACCAACTTCTCAAAAAAATAAGGACCCTTACTATGAATAACCTCCAAAAGACTATCAGCAAGAGCCTTATTAATCTTCTCAAAATTCTTATCCATCTTCTCCTCAGGAGTCAACTTAACATGCTTAGATTTAACAGCACCATTATCTTTATTATCTTTCTTACTAAGAAATGCCACAAAAGAAGGATATTTATATAAATCATCAACTGACAAATTAGGATTTTCTTTTAATTCCTTCAAACCAATATCAGTAATATTAACATACCCTCTCTTTTTACTTTCAATAAGCCCCGCCTTTTTAAGATAAGTCTTAGCCCAACCAATCCTATTTTCAACAACAGTATTACTACCTGAAGGCAAAAGCTGATTTCTCTCATCATCAGTTAAACCAAACTGATTAGATAAAACATCAGCCATATCCTTATGAAAATACTGTTTACCATCACTTAATAACTCTAAAACTGGTACCATAAACTCATTAAATCTTGGAATCGTCATATATTAAACATCCCTGCCCCATTAAATAATAATATATTTGAATTAAGTTTAATAATAACTTTTGCTAATTCCGAATATTGAAAAATTGTATTATTTATTAATATTTTTAAAAAATTATTAAAAATATGTATTCTAATAAAATATTTGATAAATTCTGCAAAGAAAGAAATATAAAAAGTACCACTATAAAAGGATACGAAACTGCAATCGTAAAATATAGTGAATACTGTAAAAAAGATATAGATGAACTAATAAAAGAAGCATTAGATGATGAGGATGGAAGAATACCCTTAAAAGAAAGAAAACTTAAAAAAAGGTTGTTAAATTATAGGAATTATTTATTAAATAGTGATATGTCAACCAATACTATTAAAACTTATTTTTCACGACTGAAAACCTTTTATATTCATTTTGAAATTGAAATACCTCATTTACCTGATGCTAAATATAAAAAGAATTATGAAACCAACTATCTAGATTTACCAACTAAAGAACATATACATCAGGCTTTAGATTTAGTGAATATTGATATGAAAGCAGTGATTTTATTTATGTCTTCATCAGGAACTGCTAAAGCTGAAACATTATCCTTAACTATAAATCAATTTATTGATGCTACTAATGAATATCATAATGGAGGAGATATAAGGGAAATATTAGAAACTTTAGAAAATAAGGATTATGTTATACCTACATTTTATTTGAAGCGTATAAAAACTGATAAATATTATTATACTTTTTGTTCTCCAGAGGCTACAAAGTATATAGTAAGATATTTGAAAACAAGACAGGATTTAAAGATGAATGATAAATTATTTGATTTTAAAGATCAAACATTATTAAGCAGATTTCAAGAGATTAATGACACTATGGAATGGGGTTTTAAAGGCAAATATCGTTTTTTCCGTTCACATACCCTTAGAAAATTTCATGCTTCAAATTTAGGATTAAGTGCCGAATATATTGATTCACTACAAGGCAGAAGTAAAAACAAGGTACATGAAACATATATTAAGATTAATCCTAAAAAATTAAAGGACGTTTATAAATCTGCAATGAAAAATATACTAATTTATAGAAAAGAAGATGATAAAAAAGTTGAAAAGCAGGAATTTAATATAACAATTAATGTGTTTTTATCTGGAATGGAGTATAATTTAAAATAAAAATAAGTGTTTGGAGTTAGAATAATATATTATAATTTATTCTACTCCTAATGCTTTCATAACTGCTTCTTCAGCAGTATTATAAAATTTAATATCGAATTTTCCGATTAATTCTGGAGGGGCTGAACCCAAATCTGCTGCATTGGACATTGGAATTAATATTTTTTTAGCTCCTGCATCTAAACATACTTGTAATGTATCTGCAAGATTTTCAACTTTTTCAATTGTTCCACCAATACTTAAATTTCCAAGTACAACCATACTACTAACTACTGGTTTATCTAATGCCACAGAGCATAATCCTATAAATGTGGATATTGTTAGATTTTTAGTTAAACCAATACCATTTAAATCTTGAACTTCTGTAAAGTAATCATTATCCGTTGTGCTTATGCTTCCAGATATAGATGATCCATTGGATTTTAGATAACTATATGCTGTTTCAACAGATTCTTTAACTTCTTTTTTACTTCCTAATCCCCTTGGTGTGAATTTACCTTTACCTTTCATCATTTCTGTTTCTAATTTGTATACACCTATTTTTCCAGAATTAAATGATGGCCCTACAGCAAATAGATGTCCTGCTTTTAGTTTTCCTTCAGGTATTAATTTATCACTTCCTTGTTCTGCAACACCTACAAAAGTTTCTTTATCTTCTTCTAAGTCAATATATGATAGATTAACATCATAAAATTCCATTCCACCAATACGTTTGAGTTGTTCTTTAACACGTCTTCTAGATTCTAATGCTATCTCTAAAACTTCACGAACATCCTCTTTTGTGAATTTTCCATTAGGATATATAAGTTTCATTAATCCAGAAACTGTTTTTTGAACTGCAGTAACATCTCTTTGGCTTAAATCATGCCCTAATTTAAAATAATCTGAATATGCATCTATAAAATTTTTTTTACGCATTTCTCTCATGAATTCTGCAAAATAATCTGTAATGAATCCATATTGGTTTGTGAAAAATTCTGGTCTATACTTTGGTATTTCCCATCCCGGAAGATAACAATGCATACGGTCAAAAAATGCAGTATCATTTTTAACATCACTTGGAAATGGATCAAAAAGGCTACTTGTTCTTAATAAAGTATCAACACTTTGATTAATATTTCCAACATAAACAATACTTGCTTTACCTGTTTTTGAATCTTTTCCTCTAGAAAATGATCCTGATGCCATATAATCTTTTAATATTGCTATTCCATCTTGGTCTTTAAATTTTATTCCTGCAACTTCATCAAATGCAACACAATCCCACATACCTACAAGTCCAACTTGCTCAGTTCTCATATTATAAAAAAGATTAGCTACAGTTGTTTGACCACCAGATACAAGTATACTATTAGGACTTATTTCTTTATAAACATGAGATTTACCCGTACCTCTTGGACCTAATTCACAAAGATTATAATTAGATTCAACTAATGGAATTAAACGCAATAATAATAACCATTTTACACGAGAGTCAAATTGTGTAGGTTCCATACCAGAACTACGTAAAAGTAAATCTATCCATTCATCCTTAGTGAAATTATTTCTATAATTTAAAATATCATCTAACTCAATACTTGGCATTTGAATAGGAAGTAAATTTCTTATTTTAAACGGATTGTTATTTTTATCTGCTTCATCATAATCATATTCCATTTCAATCATACACCAAATATTTCCACCTAATAATCTTTCATATTTTGTAGGATATTGTGGAGCGATTGGAATACCTTTTAAACCCATATTACTAAAATTTGCTTCATATCTATCTTCTTTATAATTTAGATGGACACTTACAATATCAATTATACTGTATCTTCCATCTTCACGAAGTTTACTTAATATTTTTTCAGATTCATCTGGACGAACATAGTTATCTGCTAAAATATTTTTAACTGTTTCAACACCTCTTCGAATAGATGATGAATCAGAATAGGAGCAATATTTTCCAAGTAAATATTCTAAAACATATACTGGTACATTTGCTCCTGATTTTATCTGTTTAGTTAAATCTTTTCTAACTATTTTTCCATCAAAATATTTGATTAGTTTATCATCTAAACCCATTACATCATCATATGTAGTTATCCCAGTGTTATCATTGTTTTCTGTTTCAGAAAAATTGTTTTCAGAATCCATAATTTTATAAACCTCCACAAATATTTTTTAAAAAGTAAATCCATCATCAAATGCTAAATCTATTGTAAATGTGTAACGTTTAAGTTCTTCTAATGTTTCTGCATCTTCGATTATAAGATAATAATCTTCGGTTCTGTCATAATTTATACTTGACATTAATGTGAATTCTTTACGGAATTCTCTATCTGATGCTATTTCACTATTTTTATCCGCATAAATTAAAACTTCGTTACTTATATGTTTATTAGTACTATCTACAAAGTAGGCTTTAGCTTCTAATGGTAATACTTTATTAGAGATATTTTCTTTTTGTATGAATTTTAAATTACTTGTATGGTTAGTAATACGATTATTACCTTCCATTAATTCAATTTCAACTTTATTTTGGTCTTTTTTACCTTTTCTTGATTTTACTGTGACAATTGGAACTATTAATTCCTGTAATGAAGATCCTCCATGGAAGTAATTAATACCATTACCTGGAGCTTTAAATATATCTATTCCAATTGGCACTGTAACATAATAATCATCTAAACCAATATAATCTAAATTAAAACTGCAAGTACTTAATGTATTATATTTTTCTTTTGCTAAAATGTATCTTTTACCTCTAACTGGAATTGTTTTATCTTCAATATCTATTTTATCACTTTCTTTTTGTTTACTTCTCTTATATATGAATCCATGATCTGCTGTAACTAGGAAATTAGATAAACTTACATTATTTGTTAATTTTTTAATTAACTCTTCAATTTCATTTATTGTTTGTTCTGCTGCTTCAAAAACCTTGTCTTCCGTTGCTTTTTCATCACCAATAGCATCAATATGATTATGATAAATATAAATTACATTTTTGCCTTTAAATAACCCATTCATTTCATCTCGTTTTTTATTTATTAAATCATTAAATGAAATGGCAATTGATTCTTCATCATAATTTTGTAATATTTTTTGACGTTTTTTAGTATCTCCACATTTTAAACCATCAACTAAAACTTCATAATCTTCACCATATTCTAATTTTTTATGTGGTAATAATGCAGCCATACCTAATTTTGTATATGATGGTAAAACACCTAGCATTGGTTCTACAACTGCTTCTCTTTTAGGATTTTCATCTAAACGTTCTTTTAATTCTTGTGCTATATTATAACGCATTGCATCAGATATTATAACAACTTTTCTATGATTAGAATTTTCTATATTTTGTTTATAGAAATCTGCTTGTTTGTTAATTTTAACTTCATTTAAACTTTCTAATTTATTTAAAGCTTTTGTCCACCACGGATTAATCTTTTGAAGGAAACTATTAACATAAATATTGTTTATAAGTTCACCTAAATCTTCAATACCTTTAGTTTTATCAAATATTTTATCATAATTATATAAAAACTTACGATAGTATTTATCAAATAAACTCCAATGATTAATATACTCATTAAGCATATCTTCAACAGTTTCAGGCTCTTCTAAGTTTTCCAAGTAATGTATTTTGCTAATAATTTTATTTGCCCAAAAAATCAT
>CAZJLS010000015.1:24120-28326 GCA_964547125.1 uncultured Methanobacteriaceae archaeon
TCTATAAAATCAATATTTTTCATAAAGTTACCTACAAAAATATAAACATCAGGATTATCAATAATAAATTTCTCCCAAGGTTTAGGAACTTCACCTTTAAAAAGATTACTTGTATAACTTAGTAAAAAAGAAGTAATTAAAATATTAATATCTTTTTTATTTTCATAACCGTAGAGTTTTTTACAGAAAAACCAGAAGTCATCTAAAACATCTCTTTTTTTAAATTCAATTAAGTATTTATTTTCTTCCTTTAAATTTTCAATAATTACCGTTCTTAAGATATTAACAAATCTTGGATCAAATGTATTGTTTGTAAGTACTGCCAATATTCCTAAAGATATTTCATTTTCATTTTCAAGTTTTGAGTTTAAACTTTTGAACTTTTCACGATTGTTTTTAACACGGAAAAACTTAGAATATTTGCCAATTAAATCCTTCATATCAGAGTTAATTCCCAATTCCTTAGCTAATATTTCATTGTGGTCTGCATTGAATAACTCCCCATAATGAATCATATCTGCAAAAAAGTTAACTGAATCTTTTGGTTGTTTAAAAGGTGCATAAATTAGAAAATTAGATTCTGGTTTTTCAAATTCTAAAAAGTATTTATCTTTTATTGGAGAATTTTCATTTAATACATATATTTCTGCATTATCTAATTTTAAATCAGATAAATCTTCTTCAAATTCTTTATCTTCATCATACCAGAAAACTAATATTCTATTACCAATATCTTGGAAGAGTTCATTTAGTTTACTGATTATTTCATTATTCATTGATTAAATTCTCCTTTTTTTATCTGTTTATATTTATTTTTTCCATATTATCTAATTCTTTTTCTAATTTTCTTTTAATGTCTGAAATGAAATCATCTAAATCTTCTGCATTTGTAATTGTTATTCTTGGAACATCTAATAATGATTCCATTTTAATATCTTTAGATTTAGGCAATATAGTCGGCGGTTCACTTACAGGATTATGTGTTTTTGGTATGAATTCTCTTATTTCTTTTTGTAATTGTGCTTTTATATTTGAGTTTTGTTCCAATATCCCTTTTATTGCTGCCAAATTATTACTTTCAAGTTGTTTATTTAAATATTCATATTTATTTTTTATTTTGCTTGTAAATTCTTCTTTTAAATCATCTGTTGTTAATATATTTAATAATTCTTCTTCATCTTCTTTTAAAATTGGTTTTATTATCTCTTTTTCTTCATTAATTTTTATTTTAATACCTTTTTTAATTTTATCTATTAAATCTGGTAGTTTTGGTATGTTAGAAAATGGATTTTCCATTTGTAGAATTTCATTTATTTCTTCTGCAGGTTTTTCCAATTCTTCATTGTTTATTAAATATCTATTGTTATAATATAGTTTATAAGTATCTGTTGCTTTTTTGAATATTTTACTTTGTTCTCCTTTGAAGAATTGGCTTATATATTCAAATTGATCATTTAAATCTAATAAATCATCTTCAGTATTTGTTAAAAATTTAAATAATTCTGATTTATTCTGCAAATCTATTAAATATTCTTCATATTTTTTAACAGTTTCAAAACCTGGATAATTATATTCTCCATTATACTTGTTTAGATATTCTTTTATTATGTGTAATTTGTTTTTTGCCTCATTTTTTATTATTTCTTTTAAATAATCTGCATCGGTTGTTGTTGCTGATTTATGGAATACTTCATCTAAAATGTTTTTAACTGTATTGATTGTTGTTTGAGATATTGTTTTTTTCTTGTCTATTAATATTTTTTCACTCAGTTTATTGTCTGTTATGTATTTGAATAAATCAGATGTGGTTGAATTGCTTTTAGTTAGTGTTTCACTGTTTTTTATTAATGATATTCTTTTTTGAGAGTATAGTTTTGCTATTAACCATTCAATATCATTGTTTATGAAACCATATGGTGCTTTACGGTATCTTATTTTTATATTCTTTATTGATGGTTTGTTGTGTATTTCAGATTCTCTTTTTATATAATCTTCTAAGTCATTTAATGCATTTCTATTTTTTATTTCTTTTGGTGAAAGTACATTAACAACATCCTCTTCTAGTGCATGTTTTATATCATTTTTATCTGGACTTGTTTCCATATATGATAATTTATTAAATGTTTTTTTCACTAATTTTTCTAGTGCTTCATCTACTCTTTCTTTTGAGTTTTTTTCAAGTATTGTTTTATCATGTTCTCCAGATATGAATATTTCTGAAGTTTTTATTGATTCTTCTAAAAATGTTACTATTCTTTTTCTTTTTTCTTCTGATTCATCACTTTTTATGTTCAATAATGTCCTTATGTTTTTATCATTTGTCGAACTGTTTTTTCTAAGATATTTTCTAATTTGTAAGACTTCTTCTATTTCTTTTAGTATTTCAGAATCGTTTTTGAGTTTGAATATTGCTTCTTTTTGGCTTGATGATTTTTCACGTAAATTGGTTTCAAGATTTTGATTTGAATCTAAGTCTGAATAGTTAGAATCATAATATGATGTTATGAATCTTAATCCTATTTCTTCTTGTTTGTGACTGTATTGTACTTCATCTATACTTTGTGTATATTTAAAGTTGTATCTTTTATTATATTGATATTTTGTCTCTTCTATAATGTCTTCAAATATTATTTTTGCTTCTTCATTAAGTATTTCACTTGTTTCTATAATTATGTTTTTTATTTCTCTGTTGATGTCTTGCTCTGCATCTGTTAAGAAAGTATATTTATCTCCATTTTTTTGTATTAATGTTTGATTTTCAAGACGGACAAGACTTTGAATTAATTTTTCTTTTAATGGACTCCTATTTACAGATAATGAATCAATCATTAATGTAGTTAAATTGTTTAAATTTGGATTTATTTCTTTAACATATTTTATTAAGAATAATATTTTAAGTACTCTTACATCAAAATCTGTTAATAATTCATTTTCTCTTGCTTTATTAACTACTCTACTATGTGAGTTATCTATAAATTTTTCTAATGCATCGTAAAATATGTCAAATGGTATTATTGTACCTAATTCATCTTCTTCCATTTTTTGTGCTGATTCTTGGAAAAGTGATAACATAGATCTTTCCCCTTCAGCCAAATGTTTTCCAGCTGCACCATGTGTACGAATACTATTTAAAACATTTTGTAAAAGATTGAATTGGTAAGGAATGAATGGATATACCTGACTGAAATCGTCACTATCAATATATAACTTCATTTCAGCATCATTATCAAATGTTAGAAGGTTTTTTATTATTGATTCATCTTTTTCATAAATTAATTTTAAATTATCACTTGCATTTTCTGTTTTTTCAAGTATTCTCTTTTTAATAACTTCATCAACATTAGATGATGTTAAACTAATACGTGTTTTAAATCTTCCTTGTATTTTACTAAAATCATTTCCTTTAACTCTAACTATATTATCAATAGCCTCTTGACTAGTTACAACAATCCATGCCTTACCATGACATTTAGTTCCTAATTCCTCAGTTAATGTTTGAAGATTTAACATTAAATTTGTATCATCCCCAATATATTGTCCTATTTCATCAACAAGAAATACAATACGAGAATTATTTCCTTTTTTATCCAAATATTCTTTAACTTCTTTAGCAAATTTCTCAATAGAAGGCATGTGTTGATTTTCTAGGCTATTTAACAAATTTTCTGCTCTATCTTTAGTTATAGACCATATACTCGCTAATGTTTCAATTATATCCTCTCGAATAAAAAAACTGTGGTCACGTTTTTCTTCCCATAACGAACCGTTGATTTGATTAAATTTCTCCTTAAATAATTCATATTTACCTTCATACTCCAATTCTTTTTCTAGAAAAGCCATATCAATGCTTTCTTCACTATAACCGCGTATTTTATTAAATTCTCTATAAAAAACATTTAAAATAGGATCTTTAACCTTATTACCACTATTATTTTTAGAGTCAATATTGAAAAGACTGACATATGTCGGAATATTAGCAGCATTTTCCATATTTGCCAATACTATAGAATCAGTTATTTTATTATCTTCTTTAAAAAAATCAATTGGTTTTTTACCATTAACCATTAAATCTGAATCTAATAAATATGATAAAATTTTTAAAAAGTGAGATTTACCACTGCCAAAGAAACCACTAATCCAAACACCCATATCATCTGTTGGAGCTTCAATACTTCTTTGATACATATCAAAAAAATCTCTAAAATG
>CAZJLS010000016.1:0-27986 GCA_964547125.1 uncultured Methanobacteriaceae archaeon
TTATGTATGCTTTTTTTGTTTTTTTGCGTATGTTTTGTTTTTGTATTAGGAATGTTTGGAATTTTTGGTCTTGTACTATATCTTTGTTTGTGAATGTTTTGTGGTTTTGGTTTCCGTGGTATGCTTTTTTTATTATGGTTTTTATCATTGTTATATATGTTCTTTGTGATGGTATGCTTAATGTTTTGCTTAATTCTATTTTTCATTCTTTTATTATATTCTGTGCTTCTTTGTATGTGTGGTGTTTTCGGAGTTCGGTTATTGTTTTACCTGTGTATTCTCCGAATTTGTTTCCAACACTTCGTAATTTGTTTTTATATGATTTTGTTATTTTTCCATCGTTTATTATTTGTTCTAATATTGGGTCTTTTTCTGTTTTGTTTTTAGCATTTTTTAACACCTTTTGTTTCAGTATTTGTTATAGGTGTTACCTTAGTTTTAATAGGATTGAAATTAACTTACATTTTGTAAGATTAATATAAATACTTTTTCTAAAAAAATCCACACGAAAAAGCAATGAATTTTTATTTTTTTAAGATTTAATTTATTATTTCCATATTTTTTACTTGTTTGAACTGTTCATCGAAAGTTGAAATCTTATTTATATTATTTGACTTCATAATTTCAATAATACTTGAATCTGTGAAACTTAATTTACCTTCAAACTTAAGAAAAGTTTTGAATATCTTATCCCGGAAATTTGGAATATTACATTCATCCAATATAATAATATTATCTTTAATAAATAAGTATCCTAATTTACTCGCATTGGGATTAACTTTATTATTCAATAATGTTAAAATTTCATCAATAACATAATTTGACGTGTATAATTCATTTTCAAATAATCCTTGTTTTTTTAATTCAAGTGTTCTGTTATGTAAACCATCACTTCGTATAAAAAATGCTATAAAAAAATTTGTATCTATAAAAATTTTATTTTTCATATAGTTCTTTCTCCAAATCCAAAGCATTTGTTTCATGTTCTAAATCAATGAACCCACAAATATCATCAACTTTAACTTTTTTTCTAAAACTAACTATGATTGTTCCATCTTCTTCATTCCATTCCACAATATCATTTGGAGAAATATTATATTTTTTTCTTAAAAATGATGGAATAGTTGTTTGATTTGTTTTATATACAATTGTTTCAATAGTCATAATAAAAACCACTTATTAAAATTAAAAATACTAATTAAAATTATTATAATTATTATATAAAAATATACTTATTCAAATTATAATACTAACGAAAAAAATCCTAATCTTTTACAATAACTTCTTAAAATTATTTATAAATATGGAAAAATACTCAAACATAACTAAAATTTTCCAATAAAAAAAAAACTTTTAATAGCATTTTATCTCTTTCGTTCATATATCAAAACTTCTTCTTGAAATATTGCATTTTAAAAAAAAAACTTTTTATTTGAAATTCCTTTAGATACTAAATCAATATGACAGTTAAACTCTTCTTCCAAATCATAATCTTTTGGTTTTAAGATTAAATATAATTTAAAAAAATAAATAAAGAGAATATTATATATGGCTAGATGAAATAAGTTTTAACTATATTTATACTCAAAAAAAATGTGAAGTTTATGATAATAAAAAAATCCACCATATCAAAAATAGAGGAAAAGATTCTAAAACTTACAAAACCCAAATATATGAACTCAGAAATTGAAATAGAAAAATTCCTAGCTAAAAAACTAAAAGCAAAAGACAAAACCATAAAAACACTATTTAAAACAAAAAAATATAACGATAATCAAGTATTAACCTTTGGGAATGAAAACAAAGAGCGAATAATATTATATATACATGGTGGAGGATATATAAACGAAATAAACATTCAACACAAAATATACTCTTATCTTTTATCTAGAAAATTAAATGCATATGTTTTAATGCCTATATACCCTTTAACTCCGAAATATACTTATAAAGAAACTTATGAGTTAATAAGTCATATATATGAAGAATTATTGAAACAAGAAAAAGAAATAATATTGATGGGAGATTCTGCAGGTGGAGGGTTTGCAATAAGCTTCTGCCAATACTTAAACACTATTAACTTAGAACAACCCAATTATTTAATCACATTTTCTCCATGGTTAGATTTATCGATGAGTGGAGAGTATAAAGAAATAGAAGAAACTGATCCAATACTTGGAATGATTGGATTGAAAGCAATTGGGGAAAAATGGGCTGGAGACTTAGATACACAAAATTATAAAGTAAGCCCCTACTTTGGAGATAATACAAATCTTCCAAAAACATTAATTTTTACAGGAACCAATGAAATATTCTACACAGACATTAAAAAATATTATGAAAAACTAAAAAATGAAAAAATAGATGTTAACTTAATAGAAGGAGAAGATTTATTTCATATATATCCTTTATTTCCAAATCCTGAATCAAAAAAAGTATTAAAAATTATAAAAAATTTAATAAAATAGAATACTAAAATAACACCGCCAATACAATGATATTCCTATAAAAACATCCAAATAATGCTGAAAAATAAAAATAAGATTAAAATCGCTAGTTAGAAAATCAATACTATTAAAAAAAAATGAATAAAACACAAAAAATTAAATCACATTAATTTAAATATAACTAAAATATAAATATTAGTGTTCTCAATTTAGAGGATAATATTTAATTATGGAGGAAACGTAATGAATATCGGCGAAATTATTGGAGATTCCTTAACCTACCCTCTTAACAATATTAAGGCTCTTTTAATTTATATGGTTCTTGGTATTATTTTAGGACTTGTAATGGTATTTACAGGAGTAGGTGCAGTAGTTGCTGGAAAATCTAATCCTGCAGCACTCATTGGTATTGGAGCAATAGGGGTAATAATCTGCGTAATAATCCACTTCTTAATTCAAGGATATATGTTAGACATTATTAATTATGGTATTAACAAACGTTACAATGCACCAGATATTGAATTTGGTAGAAACATTAGTAATGGAATTAAATTAACTATTGTTCAAATAGTTTATTTCATCATACCTTTAATTTTAACAGTTTTATTCGGAGCAATATTTAGAAGCTGGTTAGCTAGCATTATTGGAATTATTTTATTCATAATTTTTGCATTTGCAGAATTTATGGGTGAATGTAGATTAGCTAACAGTGATAGTTTAGCTTATGCATTAAGTATTGGTGATGCTATTAGTGATATTTTCAAGGTTGGAATATTAAAAATCATAATAACAATAATTGTTGTTGTAATTATTGGTGGAATTATTTATGGAATTTTAAGTTATTTATTTAATTTTATACCATACCTTGGCGGAATATTAACTGGAATTCTTGGAGTTTATTTATTATTCTTTATAAATAGATCTATAGGATTATTATACTCAGATGCAGCTTAAATTAAGGATATTTAAATTTCCATAAAAAAAATGAAAGTATGTGAAAAATGAATTTTTTACATATTTTTCTTATTTTTCTATTTTTTTATCTAATTTTATTAAATGCAATTTTTATTCAAGACTATTTTTTTATACTTATAATTACAGAAAATATATTATAATATAATATTTATTTTTCAAATTTTTTAAACTGATTTAAATTAAGAAATATTATTTTTATTGAATTATTGTCCAAACTTATTATTAATTAATGGAGGATTTTATTATTACTGTAAATGAATTTAACCAAGAAGTAGGTCAGAGAATAAAAGAATTAAGAGAATTATCTGATATAAGTATTGAAGAATTTGCAGAAGATTTGAATGTTGATGTTGATACTTATAATCTTTATGAATCTGGTGAAAAAGACATACCTGCAAGTTTACTTAATGAAATTGCACATAAATTCCAAGTTGATTTATCCTTACTTTTAACTGGCGAAGAAACTCGTATGAGTATTTTTGATGTTACAAAGAAAGGTAAAGGAATAAGTGTGGAACGTAGAAAAGAGTATAAATATGAAAATCTTTGTAAACGTTTTTCACATAAAAAATCAGAATTTTTTGTTGTTACAGTTGATCCTAAAGAAGATAAAACCCCTTCATTAAACACCCATCCAGGTCAAGAATTTAATCTTGTTCTTGAAGGTTCTTTGAAGTTATTTATACATCATAATGAGATTGAATTAAATGAAGGTGACAGTATAATTTTTGATAGTAGTTATGGTCATGCTATGGTAGCATTAAATAATAAGCCAGCTAAATTTTTATCAGTGATTATGTAAAAGAAAAGTATTAGGGGTTGTGTGTTTAATAAAATGACATCATTATTACATAAATATGTTAATCGTGAAGAATTTGAATCTTATGAAGATTTTAGTAGAAATTTTAAATTGAAAATACCGAAAGATTATAATTTTGGTTTTGATGTAGTGGACGAATATGCTAGAATAGATCCCGATAAAGTTGCATTGATTTGGTGTGATGATGAAGATGAGCGTATTTTCACATTTAAAGAAATTAGTAAATTAACAAATCAGACAGCTAATTATTATAAGAGTTTAGGCATCAAGAAAGGTGATGCTGTAATGTTAACACTTAAAAATCGTTATGAATGGTGGTTGAATATGGTGGCATTGCATAAATTAGGTGCTATTGCTGTTCCTGCTACTCATATGTTAAAGTTGCATGATATTGAGTATCGTGTTAAAAGTGCTGATGTTAAGATGGTTGTTACTGTTGAAGAGGATAACCTTATAGAAGATTATAATACAACACATGAGGATTATGATTTTATACGTGTAGTTGTTGGTAATAAGGATATTCCTGATTGGATTAATTATAATAAGGAAATTGTTAAGATGAGTGATGATTTCCCTAAACCTTCTAGTGATGAGCTTATTGGCCGTGATGAGGTTATGCTTATTTACTTTACTAGTGGTACGAGTGGTGAGCCTAAAATGGTTGCTCATAAGCCTAGTTATAGTTTAGTTCATATTACTACTGTTAAGTATTGGGAAAATGTTCATGAAGGCAGTATTCATTATACTGGTAGTGATACTGGTTGGACTAAAGGTGTTTGGGGTTTATATGGCCAGTGGATTATTGGTGCTACTATTTTTACTTATGATTATGTTCGTTTTAATCCATTAACTTTGGTTAAAAAGTCTATTGCACATAATGTTACTAGTTTTTGTGCTCCTCCTACTGTTTATAGTTTTCTTATTAAAGAGGATTTGGAGAATTATGATTTAAGTAAGTTAGAGTATGCTACTACTGCTGGTGAGCCTTTAGCTCCTGAAATTTATCGTAAATTTAAAGAGAAAACTGGTGTTGGTATTCGTGAAGGTTTTGGGCAAACTGAAACTACTTGTGCATTAGCTACTTATAAATGGTTAGATCCTAAGTTAGGTTCTACAGGTAAGCCTAATCCATTATATGATATTCATTTGTTAGATCCTAATGGTGAAGATGTGGATATTGGTAGTCGTGGTGAGATTTGTTTTAATATTAAAGATGGTCGTCCTGATGGTTTGTTTATGGAGTATTATAAGAATCCTGAGCAGATGAATTTACGTAATTATGATGGTTATTATCATACTGGTGATACTGCTTGGATTGATGAGGATGGTTATTTTCATTTTGTAGGTCGTAATGATGATATTATTAAGAGTAGTGGATATCGTATTGGACCTTATGAGGTTGAAAGTGCTGTTATTTCACATCCTAGTGTTTTAGAATGTGCTATTACTGGAGTTCCTGATGAAACCCGTGGTCAAGTTGTTAAAGCTACTATTGTTCTTGCTAGAGGTTATACTGCTAGTGATGAATTGAAAAAAGAAATTCAAAACCATGTTAAAAGTGTTACTGCACCTTATAAATATCCTCGTGTAATTGAATTTGTAGATGAATTACCTAAGACTATTAGTGGTAAAATTAAACGTAAATTGATACGTAATGAAGATGAAAATAAAAAATAAATCTTATAGTTGGTGTTATATTTGTATAAAAAATTAACAAGTAAATTTTTAGATAGTGCCAATGTTAGTGTTGGAGATACTGTTTTAATTAAGAAAAGTGAAGATGAAACTTATACTGGTATTTTACTTGACCGTTCAGAAGATGCTGAAGATGGTTATGTTGTTTTAAAGTTAGATAGCGGTTATAATCTTGGTATTAATATAGTTGATGCAGGTATTGAGTTAATTGAAAAGGGCGATAAGCCTAAAATTGGATATGATGATGTTGATATTGAGTATGATCAAAGCAAGATGGATATTAGTATTATAAGTACTGGAGGTACTGTTTCCAGTATTATTGATTATAAAACTGGTGCTGTTCATCCTTCTTTCACTGCAGGTGATTTATTACGTGCTAACCCTGAGCTTTTAGAATTAGCTAATTATGATGTTAAAGCATTGTATAATATTTTGTCTGAGAATATGAAACCTGAGTATTGGAGTAAAGCTGCGAAATCTATTGCTGATGATATTAGTAGTGGTTGTGATGGTGTGGTTGTTGCTCATGGTACTGATACTATGCATTATACTAGTGCTGCTTTATCTTTTATGTTAAAGTCTCCTGTACCTATTGTTTTAACTGGTTCTCAACGTAGTAGTGATCGTCCTTCTACTGATACTTTTATTAATTTATATAATAGTGTTATTGCTGCTAAATCTGATATTGCTGAGGTTATGGTTTGTATGCATGATGGTTTAGATGATACTGTTTGTAGTTTACATAATGGTACTAAGGTTCGTAAAATGCATACTAGTCGTCGTGACACTTTTAGAAGTATTAATTGTGAACCTATAGCATATTTAACTCATGGTAATTTAGATATTAATGCTAAATCTTATATTAAACGTGACACTCAAGAGTTAAGTCTTGAAAATGATGTTGAAGAGAAGACTTGTCTTATTAAAAGTTTCCCAGGAATAACTAGTGAAATTATAGATTATCATATTGATTCTGGTTTTAAAGGTATTGTTCTAGAAGGTACTGGTTTAGGCCACATTCCAGAAGATCTTATAAGTCCACTTGAGAGAGCATATGATGAAAACATTGCTGTGGTTATGACTTCTCAATGTTTATATGGTAAAGTTAATATGAATGTTTATAGTACGGGTAGACAGTTAGTTAATGCTAAGGTTATAAGTGGTGGAGATATGCTTCCTGAAACTGCTTATGTTAAATTAGCATGGACTCTTGGACAAACTGATAAAATAGATGAAGTTAAAGATATTATGACTACTAATATTGCTGGTGAATTAAGTGAAAGTAGTTCTGTTAAACATTTTTTAAATTAAGGAGGATAAAATAATATGTCATATGATTGGGAAGAATTAGGACTTAAAATGGGTTTAGAAGTTCATCAACAATTAAACACAAAACACAAATTATTCTGTCCATGTCCAACAGAATTATTAGACGATAATTTTGATAGTGAAATTAAACGTGTTTTAAGACCAACACAAAGTGAACTTGGACAAATTGATGCAGCTGCATATCATGAATCATTACAAAAACAACGATTTAATTATGAATCATACCACACACATACTTGTCTTGTTGAAACTGATGATGAACCTCCACATGAGTTAAATCAAGAAGCATTAGATATTAGTGTTACATTAGCTTGTCTTTTAAATATGCATGTTGTAGATGAGTTCCATACAATGAGAAAACAAGTAATTGATGGAAGTAACACAAGTGGATTTCAAAGAACCGGCTTACTTGCAACAAACGGATATTTAGAAACACCTTACGGTAAAGTTAAAATCGAAACATTAGGATTAGAAGAAGATGCTGCAAGAAGAGTTGACACTGATGGAGAATACACTGAATTCCGTCTAGATCGTCTTGGAATACCTCTTGCTGAAATAACAACAGATCCAAGTGTTCATAATCCAGATGCAATACAGCATGTAGCATATATGATTGGTCAAGTTTTAAGAAGTACTAATGTTAAAAGAGGATTAGGGACCATTCGTCAGGATTTAAACATTAGTATAAGTAAAGGTGAACGTGTTGAGATTAAAGGTGTTCAAGATTTAGAATTAATGCCTGAAATTGTTGAAAGAGAAGTAACACGTCAATTAAAACTAGTGGAAATAAAAGAAACTTTAGAAAAGAGAAATGCTAGTGTGGATGAAAAAATCTATGATATAGATGAAGTTTTCAAAGATAGTGAAAGTAAAATTATAAAAAGTGCTGAATCTGTGAAAGCTGTGATATTGAAAGGATTTGATGGGCTTATTGGATTAGAAGTTCAACCTGGTCGAAGATTTGGAACTGAACTTTCAAGTTATGCTAAAAAACGTGGAGTTCGTGGATTATTCCATACTGATGAACTTCCAGCATATGGTATTACACAAGAAGAAGTGGATAAACTTAGAGAATACTTAAAAGTAGAACCAGAAGATAGTATTATTATTGTTGCAGAAAAAGAAGAAACTGCAATAAGTGCATTAGAAGAAGTTATACGCAGAGCAAAATTAGCATTTGAGGGTGTTGTTCCAGAGACACGTAAATGTTTAGAAGATGGTAATACTGAATATATGCGCCCTCTTGCAACAGCAAACAGAATGTATCTTGAAACAGATATTCCACTATTCCAAATAAGTAAAGATTATGTTGAAAATATTAATAATAACTTACCAGAATTGCCTGATGAGAAATACGAAAGAATATTAAAAGAATATAATCTAAGTGAAGACTTAACAAAACAATTAGTGAGAAATCAAGAGGCAGATATCTTCGAAAAAATCATAGCTGAAGTTGATGTTGAACACACACCTGTTGCAAGTGTTCTTGCATATGATTTAAAAGAAATACAAAGAGATAATCACAACACAGAAAACATTACATTAGAAAAACTAATATGTATGTTCCAATTATTAAGTGATAAGAAAATAAGTAAAGATGCATTAAATAAATTATTAATCTTAATTAGTGATAATCCTGAAAAAACACCCGAAGAGCTTGCAAATGAAAACAATCTCACATTATTAAGTGATGAAGATGTTGAAAAAATCATAAGCGAAATCTGTGAAAAAAATGCAAATATGATACAAGAACGTCAAATGGGTGCAATGGGACCGTTAATGGGAATGAGTATGAAACAATTGAAAGGAAAAGCAGATGGAAGTATTGTAAACAAGATTGTTAGAGAAGAAATCCAAAAAAGACTATAAATAAGGGATTTTTATGGAATATGATATTATTATAATAGGTGCAGGACCTGCAGGTCTAACAAGTGGAATATATGCTGGAAGACAAAATAGTAAAACATTAATAATTGATAAAGGAATAACTGGAGGTTTAGGTTTAGAAGTACCTGAAATGGAAAACTATCCAGGAATAGCAAATATTAACGGAATGGCACTTATAAAAGATACAAAAGAACAATGCTTAAAATATAATGTCGATATCCATGAATTTGAAGAAATAATAAACATAGAAAAAGGAGAGAAGTTCACTGTAAGTACAAATAAAGATACTTACACCACTTCTTCAATTATTATTGCAACAGGCTCAACACACAGAAAACTAACAGTTCCAGGTGAAGAAGAATATCTTGGAAGAGGAGTATCATATTGTGCAACCTGTGATGGAATGTTTTTTAATAATAAAGAAGTTCTAGTAGTTGGAGGAGGAAATACTGCAACACAAGAAGCAATATATTTATCTAATCTTGGATGTAAAGTCAGTATTGTTCACAGAAGAGATGAATTACGTTCACAAAGATACTTACAAGATTTAATAAAAGAAAAAAATATTAATGTAATTTGGAATAGTAATGTAATTGAAATTAAAGGAAACGAGAAAGTAGAAAGTGTAATTTTAAAAGATACTGGCGGAAAAATTAGTGAAGTGAAAACTGATGCTGTTTTTGTAGCAATTGGAGATATTCCTCAAAATGAAATAGGTAAACTATTAAATGTGGAATTAGATGAAAACGGTTACATTATTACCGATAAAGAGCAAAAAACGAATATTCCTTATGTTTATAGTGCAGGCGATGTTACTGGCGGTGTTAAACAATGGATTGTTGCTTGTGGAGAAGGTGCTATTGCAAGTACAAGTGCTTTTAATGACTTACAAAAAAAATAGAAAATTAACACTAATAAGAAAAAGAATTTGAAGTTAAATAGAGTATTTTATTTAATATCTTTCTGTTAAGAATAAGTATATTAAAAGTGCTATTATAAGAACAACAATTACTGGTAATAACCACATAAATACTTGGAAAATGATTACTGCAATTATGATAGCCAATATAGCATATATTAAAGTTTTTAATTCCATAAATATATAATAATATATAATATTATTTAAAACTTACCAAAAAATAAAATAAAATAAAATATTGTGAGATTTTTCATATGAGTCAAATTATAGTAATAAATAATCGAGGTCAATACAACCATAGAATACAGAGAAGTTTAAAATATTTAAATATTCCTTCTGAATTAGTTGATAATAGTTTAAGTGTGGATGAAATTTTAGCTAAAGATCCATGTGGTTTAATCCTTGGTGGAGGACCATCTGTAGAAGGTGCGGGAAATACAACCGAATATATTGAAAATATTGATGTTCCAATTCTTGGAATATGTTTAGGTCATCAATTACTTGCAAAAACTTATGGTGGGGAAGTTACTAGTAGTGAAACTGAAAGTTATGCTCAAGTAAATATTAATATAATTGAAGAAGAAGAATTATTCATGGGTTTAGGAGATAATATGGAAGTTTGGAGTAGTCATAAAGATGAAGTGAAGACTTTACCCGACGAGTTTAAAATTATTGCAGACAGTAATTTATGTGATATTGAAGCCATAAAACACAAATCTTTAGATGTTTATGGTATACAGTTCCATCCAGAAGTTCACACCACACCTAAAGGTGATGTTATCTTCAATAATTTTTATAATATTTGTAAAAAATAATACTTCAAATTAATCTAATATGTATTCTTTATAAACCAAACCCATTGAACGGTATTGTAATAAAAAGACTATGATTGAAACTAATGAAGCAGAAAGTGGTGCCACATCATTTAAAAATTCCACAATAAACAAGAATATTGATATTAATAATATTAACTTAGTATATCCCATCATATAATTTCTAACACCAATGATTCTTATTTTTCCCCATATATCCCTTAATTTAAATGCATTTAATAAATTATCTGTTTCTGCAAAACTTGATATTGCTATTTCATAAAAAAATATAGAAATGTAAGATATTATTAAAAACAATACTATATAAATTAAAAAGTTTATAGGATTTGCTAAAAACATTTGATAAAAATCTAGACCATGAAAAAATAATTCTTCAAGTTCAAATATTTTATAAAATCCCAATGAATGTGTTAAAAATTCCAATACTATATTTTGTGGAATTGTATAAAAGAATGTTATCACGAACAATTCCATTCCACCAATTATAATTTTTTTTGGACGTATTTTAGGTAGTCTTTCCCCACCTTTTATGGTATCTCTTATTATTTCTAATCCATAACCTGTTATTAATATATGAACAATAAATCCTAAAATAGGTGAAGTAACAAAATGATCTGAAAAAAGAAAAAGTGAATATAGTAGCATCACTATTAAAACTAGAAATGCTACATTTGCAGTTGAATAATAATATAAATCTTGTAATTTATCTTTAAATATCATATATTTTTAAGCGAATTCTATTGTGCTTGGTGGTTTGTCACTTACACTTAGTGCTACATGTGTTACTTCTGGCACTTCGCTTGTTATTCTTTGAGATATTTTTTTAGTTATTTCCCATGGTATTTCTGGTACATATGCTGTCATTGCATCTATACTGTTTATGAGTCTTACTACTACTAGGTATCCGAAGTCTCTTTGATCTCCTTTTACTCCTGTTACTTTAGTATCTGTTAAGACTGCGAAGTATTGCCATAATGTTTTATCTAGTTCTGCTTTTTCTATTTCTTCTCTTACTATGGCGTCTGCTTCTTGTGAGATTCTTACGTTTTCACGGTTTAATGGTCCAATTGTTCTTACTGCTAGTCCTGGTCCTGGGAATGGTTGTCTTTGTACGAGTTTTTCTGGTAGTTTTAGTTCTTGTCCTATTTCTCTTACTTCGTCTTTGTATAGTTCTCTTATTGGTTCTACTACTTCTAGTACCATTCCACTTGGTAGTGCTAGGTTGTGATGTGATTTTATGTTTCCTTCAGATTCTATCCAGTCTGGTGCTATGGTTCCTTGTACTAGGTATTTTGCTCCTATTTTTTCTGCCTCTCTTTCGAATACATCGATGAATACTTTTCCAATTATTTTTCTTTTTTCTTCTGGGTCGTATATTCCTTCTAATGCTTTGAAATATTCATCTGATGCATCAACATATTTGAAATTTAATCTTTCTTCAAATGTTTCACATACTTGTTCTGCTTCGCCTTTACGTAGTAATCCGTGGTTTACGAATACTGCAGTTAAGTTATCCCCTATTGCTTCGCTTACAAGGACACTGCAGACACTACTATCTACACCCCCAGATAATGCTATTATTGCTTTTTCATCACCAATTTCTTCTTTTATTTCTTTTATTGCATTGGTTATGAATTCTTCTGGATTAAACATTTTATATTCCCTTTTTTTACTTTTTTTATTCCACGTATTCTACGCCTTCGTCAACATCTTCTTCTTCTGGTTCGTATTCATTTACAATATCAAAGAGTATTTTTTCTAAACCATTTTCTTTTCCTTCGGCTAATGCTGTCATTATTTCATCATATTTTACATATTTTTCTATTTTTATTGCTTTTTGACCAATTCCTGATATTCTGAAGTTTTGTTCATCACCACCTATTGGAATATTGAGTTTTTCTTTTTTAATCCCTTGTTTGTTATCTACTGCTTTATTCATTAATTCCTCAACATCATTTATCATAATATTCTAAACTCCCAGTTAATTTTTTTAAATTTTTTAAAATTATAATAAAAATAGTATATATTTAATACAATATAAAATAATTTATAAACTGAAAATTTTTTTTTGAGGAAAGTAATGGCTAAAACTAGTAAAAATGCATATCTTGAGAAATTAACTAAGAATACTCAGATGAAATCTGTTAAAGTTGGAAAGGATTTAGAGGGTAGTACTCCTCCATCAGTTTTTATTGGTCGTTGGAATTATCCTAAAGTTTATGCTGGTCCAATGATAACTACTATTAAAGGTGATAGTAGTATGTTTGATTCCCCTGAGTCTTGGTTAAGTGATAATAAAACTCAAGATGAGATTATTAATTATCGTTTGAATCTTGTAAGAGGTAAACAATTATTACGTATTAATGATTTAGATAATCCTTTAGTTGATAAACTTACGGATATTTCTCTTGCTAAAACTTCAACTGATAGTGAGGCTAAATTTGGTAAAACTCCCCGTGGGAGTATGTTATCAGAAGATAGTGAGCCTCATGGTCCAAGTGCTGTTCTTGAAGAGTTTAATATTGATGCTGTTAAATGGGATAGGAAATTAGAAAAATCTTATTATGATACTGATTTAAGAGCCCGTGATGCAGTGATGTATTTGCATGATAAAGATATTCCCTTTTCTAATATGCAAAAAGCATTTAGTGTTGGTGCTTTTGGTTTGAAAAATAAGCGTAAGCTTGTTCCAACCCGTTGGAGTATAACTGCTTGTGATACTACAATTGCAGATGAATTATTGAAAGAAGTTAGACATTATCCTACAATTGATTCATACCAAGTATTTGAATATTATAGTCTTAAAAATAAGTATGTTATTATTTTAATGCCCATGGAGTGGCAATATGAGTGGACAGAAGCATTTTTAAAACTTATTGGTAAGGAAGAATTAATATTCAGTGATTATGAATTAAATTCCGGTAAAAAAGAATACAGTACTGTAGGAGGATGTTTCTACACTGCAAAAATGGCAGTATTAGAATACTTGCAGGAGAAAAAGAAACAGGCAGGATTAATAATCTTACGTGAAGCATATACTGGATATGTTCCTCTTGGAGTGTTTAATGTTCGTGAAAACATACGTTCTGCTATGCATGAAGAATATAAAGAATTTGAAACCTTAAAAGAAAGTTTAAAATATGCAGGAACACAATTGAAAATTCCAATTAGCAAATATGTTAAAATAAGCACATTACTAAACGAATTATTACACACTCGCCAAACAACCTTAGATGCATACTTTAAAAGGAGTAAATAAGATAAAATGACAAGAATACCACTAAATTTATATATGACATATATAATACGCGGATATGATAAATTTATTAAAGAAAAAATTGATGAAAACGAAATAAGTCCCAGTGACATACCATTTTTAATAGGAATATATCATAATGAAGGTGCATCGCAAAATGAAATATCCGCATCATACAGAGTAACAGAAGCATACATTACAAAAATATTAAACAAACTTCAAAAAAACGAACTAATAAAAAAAGAATATTCTCCAGAAAAGAAAACACGTAAACTTATCTATTTAACAGAAAAAGGAAAAAGTGTCTGTGAACAATCAATAAAATATATTCAGGAGTGGGAAGATTATATAACAAGTGATTTGAACACTGAAGAGAAAGAAAAATTTGAAGAAAGCTTTGAAAAAATTGCACAAAAATCAATTAATATAGGATAATTATAATGGATAAACTAAAAACAAGATTCTTAACACACAATCTTATTAATACAAGTTATATTATTGGTAGTATTGAACAAAAACTAATAAACTATGAAAATACTCATGATAAAGAAAGTATACTTATAGATTTAGATGTAAGTACAATGTTTATTAATGAATTAAATAGTGATGAATTCATATCTGATGAATTTAAAAAACAATACTATACATTAATAGATGAGATAAAAGAAAATCTTGAGAATGGAAAAATAGAAGATATGACACTTAAAGATGCTCATAATATATTAAGTGATTTGGAAAAAGATCTTACAGAACAAATAATATACATAATAAAATAAACTGTGGAAAAAATAGAATGGAATTAAAATATAGAACATCCCATAAATCTGTAAAAAATGCTGATGAGGAAGAAGTTATAGGGAAAATATTGAATTTAACCAAACATGATACTGCTAAGATTGTTAATAGTGGAAATAGCAGTATACTTCTTGCAATGAGTAATATAAAAGGGAGGATAATATTACCTAATCAAGGAGCTTGGCATGGTTTTAAACAAGCAGCTAAACTATTAAATAAAGAAGTGATAATTTTACCTACAGATAATGGACTGGTAAAAAAGGAGTATCTTGAAACAATACCTAGTGGAGATTGTGCTTTATTTTTAACAAGTTTTGCAGGTTATACTGCCGAACAGGACATAAAAGAAATAAGTAGATATTGTAAAAAAGAAGATATAGTTCTTGTAGAAGATGTGTCTGGAAGTATAAGTGATCCTGATGAAAAATTATCTAATGGGAAATATTCTGATATTATTGTAGGTAGTACTGGTTCTCCTAAAATGATTAATGCTGAGTATGGTGGTTTTATAACAACCAGTATTTCTGATTTTTTTAAGGATTCTAATTATTTGGTTAATTGTTTAAAAGTGAATTCTAATACAATAAATCAGATTAATGTTGAATTAAATTATGTTGAGGATAATTTTATTAAAACTGTTGATGCATGTAATTATATTAAAAAAGAGTTAGAGGATTATGTGGTACATGCTGATAAGCGTGGAGTTAATGTTATTTTTGAAAGTAGTGATAAAAATATTAGTAGAATGCTTAGAGAAGAGATTAAATTAGATAATGGTAAAAGTATAATTACTCGTTGTCCTAATTATAATCGTTTGAAAGTGAAAGGTTTTGCACTTGAAGTTAAAAATTTAGATACTTCATCATTTAGAAAAGATAATTTAGATGAAATTATAAATATTATAGAAAGAGCTATTTTGAAAAATTAATTAAATGGGAGTAGTTTTTTATATCATCTGTAGATAATTTGAGGGAAAGTATTTTTGAGAATAAGAAGGGTTTGTTGTTTGTATTAGCTGTGGCTTTTATTTTAACTGTTCTTATTTTTTATATTAATTCTACTAATGATATTTTAGGACGTTTTCATAGGGATGTGTATCTTTATTTAATTGAGGCTTTGGCTTTTAATGGTTATTATTTTGATACTTATTCTTATATTAATATTTTATCTCCTTTGATTCCTTTTTTAACTAGTTTAATGTATAGGTTAGGTTTTGTAACTGAGGTTTCTATTTTCTTTGTTACTAGTGTGTTTTTCTTTTTTAGTATTGTTGGTATGTATTATATTTTGAAGTTGAGGTTTGAGGATGTTTGGTGTGTTTTAGGTGTTGCTTTATATTGTAGTTTTACTATTATTATGAAGTGGGCGGGTAATGGTACTATTGATATTCCTTCTGTTTGTTTGTGGATTTGGGGTATGTATTTTTTTATTAAGGCTATGGATAATCAGAAGTTTTTTTATCTTTCTATTCCTCTTTTTGTTTTAAGTGTTTTTGCGAAGTATGTGACTATTATGACTATTCCTTTGCCTATTATTTATCTTTTATCTAGAGGTAGTGTTGTTGAGACTTTTAAGAAGTATGGTAATAATTTTTTTGGTGGTATTTTAGTTAGTCTTTTATGTATTGTTCCTTTTGCTTATTTTTATATTACTCATGATGTTTTTAGGAATATTGCTTCTTATGCTAAGCCTGTTTATTCTACTGGTAGTAGTGTTCATGAGATTAATGATTTTCTTTTTTATGCTTTGAATTTAGATAAGATTATTTTCCGTTATGGTGTTATTGGTTTTGTTGATTTGTTTGTTATGTTGGTTGGTGTTGTGTGTGGTTTGTATTGTTTGTATCGTATTTTGAATTTTTATTATAATGATGATTTTAGTTTGAAGTCTTTATGGGATAGGTTATCTTATTTTGTTGTTGTTTTGTCTATTGTTGGTATTGTTGCTTCTTTTTTATTTAGTAAAGATTTTTCTACTACTTTTTGTGTTCCTTTGTTTTATGTTTCTATTTGTTTGTTTACTTTGTCTTTTAATAGGGTGCTTGTTAGGTATAATGAGAAGGTTGATGTTAAGTATGAGAGTTTTTCTTATGATTTGATGATGTTTGTTTGGTTTATGTCTCATTTTGTGTTTTTGTCTGCGTTTCTTGTTAAGACTTATCGTTATGGTATTGCTTTTGTGCCTCCTGTGGTGTTTTTTATTGTTTGTGGTTTTAAGCGTATTTATGGTTGGATTGGTGAGGGTTTTGCTTTTAAGAAGTATTTGCCTTATGTTTTTATTTTGTGTTTTTTAGTTGTTTCTTTTGGTCATTTGACTGTTGATGGTCATGATGATTGGGTTGGTGATGAGCGTTTGACTGTTGATTGGTTGAAGGCTAATGTGGATTTGGATAGTGTTAATATTTGGTCTGATAGGCCTGTTTATGCTTGGTATTTAGAGAAGGATATTCATTATATTGATAATCGTGGTGATGTTGGTAATCTTTCTTTGGATATGATTGATGCTGGTGTTGATTATTATATTTCCCATGAGCCTAAATTGGTGATTCCTAATTATACGGTTTGTAAGGTTATTGGTAGTGTGACTATTTTTAAGAGGGTTTGATTTTTTTTATTGTTCTGTTATTAGTTTGGTTGTTTTGTCAATTAGTATGTCTGTAATGTACATGTTGTTTAATTGTTCTTGTGATATTTCATACTTCTTTAATAATTTTTCAGTATCGGGTTCTAAAACTGTATCATCTTTTGTGAAGATATTGTTTAATTGATCCTTAAAGTAATCTGGACAGTTGATTAAGACTATGCATAAATTCATTTCTCCAGGATGCAAACCCAAAATATTGAAAGCCTCAGAAATTTGACGAGTACCTGCAATACGAACCAAAATCTCCACACCCAAATCATTAGCCAAATTATTACCACGCTCAAAAGATAAAACAGCCTGTCTAACACCATGCAACACATGATCATAACCAGCCACACCATCAGCATCCAACAACTGAATCAAACAACCATCACAACAATTATCCCTCAAACTATTAACAATATCTAAAATTGAAGGAACATCCTCAACAAAACCTTTAAAACCTAAAATATCAACACTCTCAAAATCAAACATAATTACTTATTCTCCTTTTTCTCTAAACCAAGTAAACGATTAACACCAAGAATATAAGCCCCAACACTAGCATTAATAATATCCGGCTCAGTACTTCTTGCAGAAATCACATTATTACCCATACGCAACTTAACAATCACATCAATTAAAGCATCCGCACCACCAGTTAAAGCATCCACATGATACTCAACCAAATCAATATCTGCAAACTCTTTAACACCCTTTTTAACAGCATTAATAGCAGCATCCACAGGACCAACACCAATACCTGCCTCAACAACCATCTCCTCATCAACACCTAATTTAACACTAGCAGTAGGAGTAACCCTATTACCACTTACAATAGTTAACTCCTGCAAATCAACCTTAAAATCTTCATCAATATTTAAAACATACTCCGCAATAGCCTGAATATCAGCATCACTTACAGTTTTACCTTTATCTGCCAAATCCTTAACCTTAAGAAAAATCTGATGCAACTCTTTATTAGTAGTGTAAATTCCCAACTCTTCTAAACGATTCTGCAAACCTTTACTTCCAACATGTTTACCTAAAACAAATTTACGAGAATGACCAACTAATTCAGGAGATATAGGCTCATAAGTACTGGATTTCTTTAAAACACCATCAGCATGAATACCAGACTCATGTGCAAAAGCATTCTCTCCAACAATCGCTTTATTAGATTGTAAAAAAGCACCAGATAAACGTGAAACTAAACGACTCACATCATATAATTGATTCAATTTAATATTAGTTTCATAATCATCATATAAAGTATTTAAAGATACAACAACTTCCTCTAGTGAAGCATTACCTGCACGTTCACCTAAACCATTAATAGTTAAGTGAGCCTCACTTGCACCACCCATAACACCAGATAAAGTATTAGCAACAGCCAAACCAAAATCATTATGACAATGAGTACTAACAGGCACATTCAAATCTGTAAACTGATTATAAAAAGACTTAGCAGTATCAGGTCTTAACATTCCAACAGTATCACACGGACAAATACCATCAACACCAACACCAATAGTCTCCATAAATACTTTCTTTAAAAAATCAACATCACTTCTAGTTGCATCTTCTGCAGATAATAAAATTTTCAAACCATGACCTTTTGCATATTGGCAAACATTTACAGCATCTTCTAAAACTTCTTCTGGTGATTTTTTTAATTTATACTCCATATGTAAAGAGCTTGTTGGCACAACAATATTTACAATATCAACATCACAATCCAAACAGTAATCAACATCTTTATTTAATGTTCTTGCAAAACTTGCAATACTTGCATTGAGATTTTCTTTCGTTATTTCTTTAATTGCTTCTCTTTCCCCTTCACTTGTTATTGCACTTCCTGCTTCAATAGTATCTACTTTTATCTCGTCTAGTTTTTTAGCTATTTCTAGTTTTTCTTGTGTTGTGAAACTTATTCCTGGAGTTTGTTCACCATCACGTAATGTTGTATCAAATATTTTAATTTTCAATTTGTATCACCAGATAAATTAATAATAAATATAAAAGGAAAATGTTCTTTTAAATTTTTTCTATAACTGAAATTACACGTGTAAGACTTCTATGCATTTTTATAAAATATTGTTCTTTTAATTTAAAACCTTTCTGTTTAAATATTTCATTTATATTTACATAATGTGGACTTGCAGTTACAATTAATGCATCATCTGTTATGCTTTTTTGTATGGAATCTAAAAAGTCACCTATAACTTCTTCACTATTAACTCCACCTGTTGTTGTACTTATACCATAAGGTGGGTCTGTTACCACTGCTTTTGCATGTTTTGGTAATTTTAGTTGATGGAAATCTATTTTATATGTTTCATAATCTTTAACTCCAGCATCTTCTAAATTTATTGCAGAGCCATTTTTCATTTTCCAGTTAATATCTGAACCTATTACATGTGCTCCAACAAGACCTGCTTCTATTAGTATTCCACCGGTTCCACAAAATGGATCAAGCAATATTTCATCTTTTCGTATTCTGCTTAAATTAACCATACAACGGGCAAGTTTCGGACTCATTCCCCCAGGATGGAAGAATGGTCTTTTATGAGGTTTTATTTCTTCAAAATGTTTTTTATTAAGATAATATTTTTGTATGCAAATATAAATATCATCCTTATAACTTATTAAACGAACTAATGAATCTGAGCCTTTTAATTTAACTTTAACACCAGAGGTTTCTTCTAAAATGTAGCCTCCAACATTACGCTCTATTTTAACTGAATCCAATTCAGATTTGAATTTTTTAATACGAACAACAAAGGTTTCCTTCAAATATTCACTCCAATTTATACTTTTTATTTCTTTTTCCAAGTTTTCTAAGTTTGTTTTTTTAATTATTTGGTTTACTTCATGAGTGTATCCCAGTCTTTCTGTTAACACTTGATAATCATCATTAAAAGAATCAATATCTATGTTTTCTAGTTTTACAAGTCCTGAGCATAGAACATTAATATTTGCATTTATGTTTTCTGTTTCCATTACTGCTTTTAATTCTGCTAGGGGAAGTTTATCATGTTCTTGTGATTGTATTAGTAGTAATTCCATTACTTTATGCCCCATATTTTTGTTATCTTTTTAAATAATATTTTTGGGAAGATTTTAAATAAGTATCCTTTTTTTATTATTTCTTTTACTAGTTTGGATTGTTGGTCCATTTCACCATAGTCACTTATTACTTGTTCTAAATTTTTCTCTCTAAGTTTTATAAAGAAGTAATCTAAATCTTCATTAGATAATAGGTTTAATGTTTTTTGAACTTTTAATTGTGTGCTTAGTTCTTTATTATATTGTTTTTTAAAGGATTTCTCATATTCTTTTAATATTGTATAATCATTTTCTTTTAATGCATTTTTTATTATTTCTTCTGCAATTTGAACTGCTTTAAATCCCAGTATTAATCCTCCACCTGTTGTAGGTTTTATTTGGCCTGCTGCATCTCCTATTAAAAGTAGTCTGTTTTCTACCAGTTTGTTGTTTTTATTATATATTGGTATTTTTGCATAGTATTCATCTAAAAGTTCTGAGTTTTCTAAATGTTCGTTTATAAATGATTTTAATATGTTTTTTTCTGTGTTGAATGGTTTTTTTGAGAATATACCTACCCTGTATTCTTGATTTTTTAATGGTATTTTCCATATGAATCCGGGGAAGTATTCTTCTTTTGTAAATACATCTACGTAGTCTGTGTTTTCTTCTTTTAAGTTTTTTATTAGAAATTGTGCTGCGCAGTAGTATTTTTGTTTTGGATTTAATTGTTTTGCAAGTATCGAGTTTGCCCCATCTGATGCGATTATTATTTTTGCTTTTAATTCTTGTTTGTCTGTATATACTATTCCTTCTTTAGTATCTACTTTTATTACTGTTTCATTGGTTTTTATTGTGATGTTGGTGTTTTTTGCTTTTTTGAATAAATATTGGTCATATTGAACGCGGTCTATTATGTATGCTGCAGTTTGTTTTTTACTTACTTTAAGTGTTTGGTTAGGACTGTGAAGATATGCTCCTTTAACTTCATTTAAAATTACATCATCTGGCAGGTCATTTAATTTTAATATTTCATCACTTAATATTCCAGCACATTGTAAAGGTATTCCTATTTTTTCTTTTCTATCTATTAAGCAAACTTTAATATTATTGTTTAATGCTAATTTATATGCGAGTGTAGAGCCTATTGGTCCAGCACCTACTATTATAACATCGTAATTAAAAGACATGAATAAAAATAACCTTGTGAGTTTTTAAAAAAAATTAAAATAAGTAAAATGTTTTACTATCTTATATTTATAAGAGTATTTATTATAAATATTATTATAATAAACTAAAAAATATTATTATTTATTGTATTCTCTTTTTAAGGGATGATTAAAGATTATGTTAAACAGTAAATTCATACGGGATAGTGTGCATGGTAATTTAGATATAAGTCCTTTTGAAATGGAAATATTAGATTATCCTCAAATGCAGAGACTTAGACGATTAAAACAGTTAGGTTTTATTAATCTTATTTACCCAGGTGCTAATCATTCTCGTTTTGAACATAGTATTGGCACTATGCATTTAGCAGGTAAACTTGCTAATCATCTTGAATTAGATTCTGATGATACTGAATTAGTTCGAATTAGTGGCTTATTGCATGATATTGGTCATGGTCCATTTTCACATGTTTCTGAGTATGTTTTACCTGTTCCCCATGAGGAAATAACTGAATATGTGATAAAAAACACTAGTTTAACTGACAAATTAAGTGAAAAGTTTAATGTGAATGATATTGCAGATATTATTCATGGTAAAGGTTCACTTGGTGCTATTATCAGCGGAGAGTTAGATGTTGATCGTATGGATTATTTAATGCGAGATTCACATTATACTGGTGTTGAATATGGTGTTATTGATGTTGAAAGATTAATAAGTAATTTAAGATTACAGGATGAATTAATCCTAGATATTAAAGGCGTTCAGGCAGCAGAATCCTTACTTGTTGCAAGATACTTTATGTATCCAAGTGTATACCAACATCACACAACAAGAATATTAAATTCAATGTTTAGAAGATGCATAGAACATTTAATAAAAGAACATGGATTAAATGCTTCAGAAATGTACAAATACGATGATTCAGATATGATAAGTTTATGCAGAAACAGTACCGGTTATGCGAAAGAAACAATAACCCGCATAGATAATCGTGACCTATTAAAAACCGTATGGAGTATAGATTTTAAAGAATTTCAACATCCTGAAGAAATATTTAAAATAGATAAAAAAACAATAAATAAAGCAGAAGAAGAAATAAGTGAAGATTACAATATAAAAAGAGAAAATCTTATACTTAATATTACAGAGTATCCATACTTTGATGAGATGAAAACTCGTGTATCATTAAATAATAAACTATACCACTTAAATGAAATAAGTAGCATAGTTGAAGCATTAAATGATGCTCGATTTAACCTACCAGACATAAGTATATATGCTCCAAAAGAAGATAAAGAAAAATTTGAAAAATTTAAAATTGAACATTATCTTGACTTACCAGAACACAAAAAACATTACGATGTTGTAACATTTGACCAAACAACATTCTAAAAAAATTATAATTATGAGGTTTATATTATGATAATTGTTGCATTAACAGGTGCAAGTGGAATACCCTATGGTGTTCGCTTATTAGAAGTATTAAAAATGTATGATATTGAAACAGGCTTATTAGTAAGTAAACCTGCAGAAAAAGTAATAAGACACGAATCTGACAAAAATATTATTGAAATTAAAAACTTAGCAACCAAAGTTTACTCTGCAGATGATTTAGGCTCCGAAATAAATAGTGGATCTAATCCTTTTGAATCATTAGTTATAGTTCCATGCAGTATGAAAACATTATCCAGTATAGCTAATGGTTATAGTAATAATAGTATTAGTCGTGTTGCAGATGTAGCATTAAAAGAAGGACGTAAAACTATTATAGTTCCTCGTGAAACACCGCTTAGAACAGTGCACCTTGAAAATATGGTGAAATTATCAAAAGAAGGGGCTACAATATTACCTGCTATGCCAGCATTCTATAATAAACCTGAAAGCTTAGATGATAATTTGGACTTTATTGTAGGAAAAATCTTAGACTTATTAAATATTAATAATGATTTATATCAAAGATGGCAAGGAGAATAATCATTGATAAAAGATAATGAGTTTGAAAAGATAAAAGGCGTTCCAGGACCTACAAAAGAAGAAATAAGAAGCATCATACTCTATAAATCAAATGTTAAATCTAGTGATATTGTTGTTGATATTGGATGTGGAACCGGAGGCATAAGCACTGAATTTAGTTTACATGCTAAAAAGGTTTACAGTATCGATGTTAAAGAAGATGCAATGAATGTTTGTAGGAATAATATCTCTAAACTTGGAGATATAAGTAAAGTTGAATTTGTTTTAAATGATGGTGTGGATGCCCTTAAGAGTATTGATTGTTTTGATCTTGTTATTGTTGGTGGATCTAATGGGCGTTTAGATGAGATTTTAAGTCTTGTTGATGAGAAGTTAAATCCTAATGGTCGTGTTATTGTTCCATCTATTCTTCTTGATACTTGTGTGGAAGCTGTTAATATATTTAAGAGTTTAGATTATTCTGTTGAGCTTGTTAATGTTAATGTTAGTGAAGCTAAAATTCTTGACCGTGGGATTATGATGTTTGCTAAAAATCCTATTAGTATTGTAAGTGCTGTTAAATAATTATTTTTTTAGTATGTATTATAAAGATATAAGTTATGTAATTTTATGTGGAGGGATGAGCACTCGAATGGGTGAGGATAAGGGAAGTATGAATATATCCAATAAACCCATGATAATTCATGTACTTGACTCATTAAACCATATAATAAATGAAGCCATAATTGTTTTAAATGATGAAGAAAGAATAGAAAAATATCAAAAAATAATAAAACCAGAAAAATACACATACAAAATAAAATACACAACAGACGAAATACCAAACAAAGGCCCACTATCAGGAATAATGACAGGCCTAAACAACACAAACACCAAATATGCACAAATACTACCCTGCGACTCACCATACATAACACAAAACTTCATAAAAAACATGCAAAAACTACTAAAACAAAAAAAACCCACCGACGCAATAATACCCTACCACACAAAAGAAAAAACCGAACCACTACACGGAATATACCAAAAAAAAGACACCCCCACAATAAAAAAACTAATACAAAACGAAAAACTAAGCATAAAAGAATACCTAAAACAAATAAAACCCTACTACATACACATAGACAACATAAAACTAGAAGAAATAAACTTCAACAACCTAAACACAAAAGAAGACATTAAAAAATATGAAAAAAAATAGGGAAAAAATCCCCTTAAAATAAAAAAATGAAATTTAAACATCCACACCATATCTTTTAGAGTGGAAGTTCACAATATTCTCTTAACATACAATTCGAACCAGTATACTTATCAGTACCCCTATATGTACATCTAAAAGTATATGAACCTTCTTCTGCTAAATTAATTGGTAAATTATACTCCCCATTAATATTTGTTGTTACAAAATATGTCTTTGATGCACCATTACTATTTCGTGTAATCTCTATTTCAACAATTTGATTAGATAAAAAATTATCATCCTGTGTTTTTAGAGTTCCTACTAATTTTTGTCCTTTAAATCCATATACAAATGAATTCTCATCATAATCTAAAAATGTTTGTGTTTGATTTGCATTAGGATTTAATATGAAAATATTATAAAAAGGTACTGGATCTTTTAATAAATTACTTCCACTAATATTTCCACCAATATAAAAAGAACGAGGTATAACCACATGATAATTTCCAGGTGCTAAATTTATAGGTATTTCAAAATATCCATCAAAATTAACTGGAATATGATACCATTTACTAGCACCAGTACTTAATCTAGTTATCAAAATTTCAATCTCAATATTCGCCAAATAAACTTCATCAACACCCGTTAAATTAACAAAACCTTGAAATGTTTGATTCTCCCCATAACATTTTGTTAAATTTGAAGCATTAATAAAACCATGATTAACAACTGTTGAATATGTATTATTAATTTCTACCCCATTATTTGTTTCATTAGACATTACATTTGTTGTGAAATTCTCATCTAAAGACTTTATGACCTTTGTAGGAGTAATATCTAGTCCTCCAATAGGGGGAACTACTACACCTCCTTCCAAAGTATTATCTTCTGCAAAATTCACTGGCAAAACAACAAATACAAACAAAAATAAAAAAATCAATAAAAAATATTTTTTTAAAATAAATATCAAACCTCCGAAAAATATTTCATCAATTAATACAAATGACCCCAATGAGGTTCTACTGTATCATTCCAATAAAAATAACCTATACCTGAAACAGTATAATAATAATTAGCCCATGGAACATTTCCTAAAGTATAACTTGATTGGATAGTATCTGCAATTACCCAAACTCCACCTATTAAAACTTGAGAAAAACAATGCCCTTCTTGATTAGGCCAAATAATAACTTGGAATCTTGTAGGTATACCTATTGCTCTGCAAAATGCATTAACTAAATAAGATTGATCAACACAATTACCAATACCATCAATATATACTTGATAAGCATCCCTATTAGTACCATAATACAATTGATATGTTATATGTGTTTTAACCCAATTTTGTATTGCAGTAACTTTTTCTAAAACACTATTACAATTAGAAGTTATGCTAATAGCTTGACTTATCAAAATAGGATTATCTGAATTACAATAAGGCTGTGGTGAAGTACAATTATATAATTCCGCAGTTAAAGTTAAATTATTCACTTGATTAATGTTATTTATTTGGAAATAGTTAGAAGAATTATAAACGTATAATGGAGTTGTTTTTGCAAAAGCTGCATATTGTGAGTCGCCTTCAAAGAAATAAGTAATTGAATATGTTCCTGGGGGGAAATTTACTTGTATGTTTGCATCTCCATAATTATTGCTGAAAATGTTGTAAGCAACAGATCCTCCAGATCCAAAGACAACTTTAATGTTTTTGTAAGGTATATAATTAGATGGAGTGGTGTTTAATCTAAAAATTAAACTATTGCCTTTAAATATTGTATCTGCATATGCAGATGTGACTGTGGAGATTAATTTCCCAGTATTGGAAATAGATATTGTTCTATTTACTCTTGAAGGATTATATGTATTATCTCCACGATATTCGCAATTAAAAGAATATATACCTGTAGCATAATTTATTTGAGTGTGTGCAATACCATAATTAGTTGTTAAGCCCATATAATTATTTGTAAAATTTGTCTCCAATAATTTACCATGTAACAGATTATTATTTACATCAGTTAAGTTAGCTATTAAATATTCTCCAATAATCATATTTGATGTTGGATTAACAACAAGAGTCGTGTTAATAAAAGAATCGTTATAAACAAGTAAACGAATATTATTTACACATCCATTATATCCACTTATTCCTAAAAATTGATACTTTACTTCATAGATTCTATGTACTAAATTTATAGGTATAGTTCCAATACCTAAATAATCAGTAACTACATCATATGTTTTACTATTTCCATCTAATGTAAATGTTATTGCTATGTGCATACCACTCATAGCATTATTATTAACATCTTTTAGATACATACAAAATGTATCTCCTTGACGAATTACATCGCCTGAATCAGATAAGACAGTGTCAATACCTGAGCGTGAATATTGAATTTCACCGATATCCTTTTCATTTATTTCAGGTATTCCTTCCATTCCAGCCCATGGATTTTTTATACCATTTTCATAATCAATTTCTCTTTGCTGAATCAATTCCAATTCTTCAGCAGTATAATTCACCTCAACAACCGGAATTAAATTTTCGGAAATTGAACCATCAACAGTCCCATTCATTTCCAATACATCACTTGTATCTGTTGCAGATACAACCATGATATTTATGAGAAATACAAAAACAAAAAGAATTAAAAAATATCTTTTTCTAATTACCATTTAATACATCGCCTCCTTTAAAAAAAATATTTTTAAATAAAAATCTAATAACTCATAAAGTTAAAAAGAAATCAAAATAAAAACATAATAAGTAATATAAATTTTACAACATATAAAACTTACCACAAAAAAAACAACCAAAAAAAGAGAAAAATTAAATAAAAAATAAAGGCTTTAAAAACACAGATAAAAATATTGACACTAATAAAATACAAATAAGATACAGAGAACCATAATACCTAATTCTTAAATCAAAAGGAAATAAACTATTAACTTTATCTGGAAAAACCAATAAAAAATGCAAAAACACAAAAATCAACAACCACAACAATACAAACAATAACTGATTAAGATTAC
>CAZJLS010000017.1:0-27591 GCA_964547125.1 uncultured Methanobacteriaceae archaeon
ATTATAATAACTGTTACTGGTGAAGTTTACACATAAATCCACCTGAGAAACAACAAAAACACTAAGATTTGCAAAATTATTAGACATATTAGAATCATAGTTAGTTGAGTTAACAAATACTCCTAGTGTTTTGTTTCCAGAACTATTGTAAAATCCATAAATGTATAATGTAGCATTATCCCCAACATTTAAAGTTCCAAGAGTCCAAACATTACCACCAAATACACCATTTGTTGTCATATTACCTGAAATAATAAAACCATCAGGCAATGTGAAATTTACATTAGCACCATTTACATTGTTAATACCATGATTAAACACAATTACTGTGTAATTTAGAGGCCCTGTAGCATTAACAATACCTGTAGAAGATAATATTTGTATTTCTAAATCAGAAGATAAGTTAAAACTTAAATTAAGTGTTGCATTATTATTTGTTAAATTATTATCCACATCGGCGCTTGAAACATTAAGCAAGTATACTTTTTCATCTGCAAAGGTTAAAGTACGTGTTAATTTGAGTGTGACTGTTTCATCCTTGTTTAAGTTTCCAATACTCCAAACACCTGCAATATATGATCCTTTATTAATATAAGAAATAGTGCCAGGTAAACCTATATTAGCAATTACACCAGTAGCATTACCAGGACCAAGATTCTTAACCATAATTGTAAATGTTACATTATCCCCAACAAAAAGATTAGTAGAGTTAACAGTAACATTTATACCCAAATCAACAAGGTTAGAAATGTTTAATGTCACATTATCCACATTATTACTCAAATTAATATCATTTGTCATAGTATTTACTGATGCATTAAACGTGACCAATCCAATAGCATTTAAGGTTACTGTGATGTTTAATGTTTTATTAGTTCCATTTAGTAATGTTCCAACATCCCATATTCCTTGTAGTGAGTCATACATATAAACATCACTATAATCTGTAGAGTATGGTAAATCCAGGAATACGGTTACATTTTCTGCTGTATCATTACCTTTATTATAAACTGTAACTGTAAATGTTACATTATCACCTGTAATTGGATTAGTATCATTAACATCTATTTTAACCTGTAAGTCTGTGAATCTTGTGATATTGATTGTTATATTTGCATAGTTAGTGATATTGTTTAATTCTGTATTATCTGATGTGACATTTACTTGTATTATTGTATCGTTTAGTATGTTTCTTGTGAGTTTTAAAGTCGCATTATCATAAGAATTAAGTGATGGTATGAACCATTGAGTACCAGAAACAAAACCAGCACTATAAGTCATACCAGTTACACTTTCAAATAATCTACTTGTATCAATTAACACATTATTTGCAACATTTGTTCCATTATTATACACCATTACAAATATTTCAACAGAATCAGATTTATTAACAAGTGTGGAATTAGAAATTATTGTTATTATTAAATCTACACCATTAACAACTGTTATTGTAGTGTTATCTTTATTATTGGTAGTGTTTCTGTCAAATATTATATCATCTAGTGTTGCTTCAACATTATAAGTAAATGTTCCATTGTTTGTAGTTGTTAAATTTAGGATTAGTGTTTCAGTTTCTCCAGAATCTAATGTTCCCACAGTCCAAGTATTATAAGCATATGTTCCTTTAGTTAATGAGTCCACTATTCCAAAGATATCATTTAATACTTGCACATTATAAGCTGTGCTTGGCCCATCATTGTAAACACTTATAATGAAACTTACATTATCCCCAACATTTATTGTATCATTACCGTTTAGTGTTATATTGACTTTTACATCGTAGTCTGCATATATTGTGACATTTAGGCTTTGGTTATTATTAGAATAGTTTCTATCATGTTCTTTACTTGTTGCATTTGCCCAGAATGTGTAGTTTCCAGGATTTTTCATATTGATTGTAAGTGTTAGTGTTTTATTTTCTCCACTAGTTAAGTTTCCAATATTCCACAATCCATTATTGGTGTCAAATATTCCACTACCATTGTAATTGGTAGTTTCAGGCAGGTTAGTGTGAACTAAGACATTTGTATAATTAAATGTTCCATTATTATATACTGTGATTGTGAAGTTTAAAAATCCATTATCAATAACACTACCATTAGACACTGTTAAATATGTTATTAAATCATTATAATCACTAACTATTACTGTTATATTATCCAAGTTATTTGTAGTGTTTAATTCTAGGATATTTCCTGTTATATTCGCTGTGTAATTAAATATACCAGTATTTGTATGGTTTATTGTAATATTTAATGTTTCTATGATATTTGGTGTGAGATTAGTAATGGTCCATAATTTAAGACTTGGATTATATGAAGGAATTGATGTACTATAAACTGGTGAGTTTGGTAAATTATTATAGACAAACACAGTATCTACATTAATAAGTCCTTTATTCAATATACTTATAGTGTAAGTTACATTTTCATTAACTGTAGGATTAATATTATTGCATGTAATATTCACTTCTAAATCACTAACACCAATTGGAGAAATACTAAGATTAGCAAAATTATTAGTCAAATTATAATCAAACCTATCACCATTTACACTTGCATTTACAGTTAAATTACCAATAACAATTGGCATTGCAGTGAAACTTAAAATTTTACTACTACCACCAGTTAAGTTTCCAACATACCAACTACTACCCGTAAAATTCAAATCACCACAAGTAAGATTAACTAAGCCAATAGGTATATTTATATCAATATTAACCCCTGTTGCATCAATTAAACTAGGATTTTCCACAACAACAGTAAATGTTATATTATTCCCCGTATAAGGAGTACTATTATCAACACTAATCGTAATATTTAAATCCAAACCATTAACAGCACCAATAATAGAGGTATCGTTATTGTTTTCTAGGTTAAAGTCATAATCATCTCCTGTAACATTTACCCAAAAACTAGTATTACCAGGAGTATTAACACGAGCAAACAAGAACAAACTAGTACTATTACGGAAACTCAAATCACCTATACTCCAAGTACAATTACTAACATTATAAGACCCACTAGCACAGTAATAATGATCAAAACTTAAATTACCAGGCAAGGCAATATTTGCTGTTACATTATGAGCAGTACGCCAATCCAAATTAGACACCGTCACCACATACACCACAATATCCCCTGCAATAGGATACTCATTACTTGCTTTTATCGTTATCATTAAATCACATGAGTATATAACTTCTATTGGACCAATATACATCCAATTATTACTAATATTCGTATCTAATCCATTGATTGTTGCATTAAAGCCAACACTAAAATTACCACAAGATGAAGCATTAACCAGTATAGAAAATGTATGTGAAGTATTTACTGGAATATCAGCACTTAAACTTCCACCATAAACTGTCCAACCCGCAGGTAATAAACCAAAAATAGTAGTATTAGTTGCATTACAAGGACCACAGTTATAAACTGTTACATTAAATTCCAAAATACTATCCAAAGCTGTGAAAGTAGTATTAACAGTAATATTCGTCATTATTAAATCAACCACTGGTAAAACTGTGATGTTTAATGTGAAATTATTATTATCAGTATTGTTGTCTATTCCATTGGCAGTTATATTTCCTGTAGTAGTCCATAATCCACAATCAGTACCATTAAATGTTATGGTAATGTTTTTATACTCGCCTACTGTTAGGTTTCCAACATTCCAAATACATGTTGTGTTGTTGTAGTTTCCTGTAGAATTAACAAAAGTCAATCCTGGAACATTAATTTTTACAGTAACATTTATCGCATCATCCAGACCACCATTACCCACAATAATCGTTAAGTTAGATAAATCATACCAATATATTGTGTTATTACTCCAGTATGCAGTGATATTTAAATCTGATAACCTTGTAGCAGTAATATTCAACTCATCATAATTATTAGTAAGGTTAATATCAGGATATGTACCATTTACTGTAGCATTAGCAACACACTTACCTGTACTATTTAATTTAACCAGTAAATTCAATGTTACATTTTCCCCAGAACCTAAATTACCAATTAACCAATCCCCAGTAATATTATTATAAGTTCCTGTACTATTCTCACTTATTAATGTGAAAATACTTGGCACAATAAAGTTTGCAACTACTCCTGTTGCATTACTAGGACCATGATTCAAGACAGTAACATAGAAATTAATAGTTTCACCAAGGTCAATATCCACAACTTTAGACGCATCCAACCTTACTTCTAAATCTACTACTTGTGAAACATTCACAGTACAACTTGCAGTATTATCAGTAATATTAGTATCTGCACCATAAGCAGACACATTTACCGTGTTAATAAAACTAGTGCCTGGATTCCAAGACCTTACACGCAACTCAATAAAACGAGACTCACCCACACCCAAACTACTAATAGTCCAATTAACAGTACGAGTACTATTATCATAGACACCAGAAGCATTATTAATCAAATAAATTACCCCTTCAGGTAAAAAGTCAATAACTTTCACATCACTTGCAGCATATGGCCCTTTATTAGACACACTAATATAAAAGCTTACATAATCCCCATCATTTATACTTGTAGCATTTGCAGTTTTATTTATAGTTAAATCAAATGAAGGTACAATCTCAAAAGTCAAGTTTACCCTGTTATTCCATGGTGCAGGATCTGCAACCTGACCTGTAACATTAGCCTGCAAAGTCACATTTCCCACAACTGTTGGCATTACCCAAATCTCCATATTTGTTCTTTGACCATTACCTAATACTCCAATATTCCAAATACCTGTCAAATGATTATATGCTCCACTACTAGTATCTGAAACCCAAGTCAAACCAGAAGGAATAATAAACTCAACATAAACATCATTATTATCTTCATATCCATAGTTCCACACAGACACATTAATTAAAAACAATGTATTAGATGAAGGAGTAGACGGTATGACGTCTAAGTATATTCGTAAGTCATCTGCAACAGGTACATGAATTACAACTTCATCGTGATTATTATCATAATTAGAATCAATAGTACTGCTGTTTACTGTTGCATTATTCCAAATGTCTCCAATACCATCTACAGTTACATTAAAGCTTATGTTTTTAGATTCTCCAGGAGTTAAAGTACCTACAAACCACTCACTACCATTGAAAACACTAGTAGAATTATCATAAACCAAGACACTAGGTAAATAATCATAGACTGTAACATTATACGCATTATACGGTCCATTATTACGCACAGTAATAGTATAAGTTACATTATGTAATAAAAATGGTGTACTATTTGATACTGTTTTGCTTATGCTTAAATCTGCATACTCTGTAACCATTAATGTGACATTGTCATAGTTATCTGGCCAATAAGACTCATTATCAGATGAATTAGCACGACCAGTTACAGTATAAGTACCTAAACTTGTTGCATTAAAAGTTAAAGTAATAAGCACGTGTTGATTTTTATTTAAGTTTCCTACTATCCAGTATCCTGTAAATGGTGTTAAATTATTAAAACTACCATAACCAGAAGCACCTAAATATTTCAATCCACTAAAGACTGTAAATACTGACACATTTGTAGCATTACTAGGACCTTTATTAATCAAAGAATAAGTAATCTGAACAGTATCTCCAGCAATTGTAACATTCTTATTAATAGTCATATTCAACTCCAAATCTACTTGAGCGGTAACATTGAAACTAACAGTATCATTATTGTTTGTAGTGTTTAAGTCTATTACGTGTCCTGTAATATTTAATGTTTGATTATACCATCCTGGACTATCTAAACGTAATGTCATGTTAATTTCTATTGTTTCATTAACATGTAATACTCCTACATTCCATAGTCCTGTGCTACTTGTATAGTTTGGTATATAACCATCTAAATTCCAAGTATACAAGAATGTTAAACCAGAAGGAATAGGAATATAAACTAACACATCTGTAGCATTACTCGGACCACTATTATGAATAATAATTGTATAGTTTATTTCTTCTCCCACATAGTATGGTGGATCTGATATGGTGATGTTGATGCTTAAGTCTGCAAGTGGCAGTACTTCTGCAGATGCATTAGACCAGTTACCATGCCAGAAATAATCATAAGGACTCGTGCTGTTAATTGTTATATTATTAACAAAAGTACCTTCACTTGTAGGTGTAGTGTTAACAATTATATTAATAGTAGAACCTGCATTTATTATTCCTGTCCAATAAACCATACTCCCAATAATACTAGTACTACCAGAACTTGCATTTACAGTATTAGCTGTTAAGTTTTCAGGTAAAAAGTCGCTAATTGTTATAATAGGGGAGTCATGTGGACCATAATTCACCAATGTAATATTATAAATTAAATCATCACCAAACCAAATCGTATCATTAACTACTGTTTTATTAACATCTAATATAGTACTCCATTCCAATGTTATAGTTTGATAATCCACTGTTGCATTAACTTGATAAACTGGAATACTAGGATTATAAGTATAGTTCACACTGTTATTTCCAGTATAAGTTTTATCATACCATGAGAGTGTAGGATCACGAGCTATAACAGTTAGGTTTCGATAAGGTAAACCAGAACGTAAAGGAGTTTTAACACCACTAGTACGATTATAAGACAAGAATACCACATTAAGTTCTATACCTGTCATATTAGGATTGACTATCTCCCAGTCTAAGATAATGTAGGTTTCTGGTTTTAAACCCCAAATCAAATCATCACTTATCATATCAGGTGTGTTATTTCCAAACCAATTATCATTTAAGTTCACATTACTGTTATCTGTGTATATTGCACTTCCAAGATTTGGTGCATTAGTAGCCCAATTATCCAAAAATACATTATTATTTACTATTGCTGTGGAGTTAATGATTCCTACTGCTCCTCCAAATATTTCATCAGATTCCACAGTATTATTTATAAAGGTATTGTTTATTATTCTGAGGTTACTTGCGCCTACTGCTCCTACTCCCCCTCCAAGTTTGGTTGCACTATTTTCATTAAAAATATTATCACAAATTAAAGTGTTTGCCCCACTGGTGAATATTGCGCCACCATAATCACCAAACAAAGTATTATGTGTGAAATTAGACCTAAGTACCTGAACATTATCCGAGTGAATATTTAAAGCAGCACCTAAAGGAGAATAACCATTATAAAATTTTAACCCATCCAATACCACATTATTGGCACTTATATTAAATATTCGTGCCATATCAAATCCACCTAATGTGTAACCGTATGGATTGACTATTGTAATGTTTTTGTATAATCGTACTCCATTTATTAGGTCATAGGTTTCACCTGGCAATGGTGCATCTTGTATTGGATCATATGCAAAGCTTCTTGGTAGTATTTGTGTAGTGTTTTCACTCCAACTGTCTACAATATCTTGTAATAAGCGGAAGTTTCCAAATATCTCCGCCTCAAAAGTAACATTATCAGTATTATTATCTGGATATAAGTCTGTACTCCAACTTGTAATATTAACGCTAGTGGTTACATTAGCAAAGGTTGTTCCTGTTGGGAAGTCTAAACGCACAATTAATGTCATGTTTACTGTTTCATTAACATTTAACTCACCAATATCCCACACACCAGTTAAATTATTATAGATTCCTTTATCAGTTGTATGATTAAAGTATATGTATAAGTTGGAGAGGTTAAATACTACTACTGTTCCGTTAGCAGCTTCTATTCCATTGTTTCCAGCTTGAATATGGAAAGTAATAAAATTACTTGCTTGAGGATCCATATCAATAGTAACCCACAAATCAGATAGTGGTGGTGTTTCAAAAGAGTAATTATCGAAGTTATTTGTTAAGTTATTATCTGTTATATTACTTGTTACATTCGCCCAATTATCTGTGCGACCAGATTTATTCAAATGAACAGTAATATTTAAAGTTTCATTACTAAATGGAGTTATATTATCAATAAACCAAATACCAGTTGTTTCATTATAATAACCCACTGTTGCAGATGAATTAAGATAAACAAGATTACTAGATAAATTATCGAATACTGTTACATTAACCGCAGTTGATGGACCATTATTAAACACTGTAATCATATAAGTAATATTATCTTTAGTTTGAGGCATGATATTTTGGGTTAAATTTTTATGAATCTCTAAATCAGCAATCTGATTAACAGTAACATTACTTATAAATGTGTTATTTGTGAAATTATGGTCATAATAATCTGTTACATTAATTATACTTGTGTTCCATACTAAATATGGACCAGGGTCAGCTAATGTTGCATTTATTATTAATGTTACATTTTCTCCAACATTTAAATTTCCAATTTTCCAAATACTAGTCATATTGTTATATGAACCATTATTACAAGTTATATTAATATTATTTAAACCTAATATTGGAAGGTTTATTAATGCACTAATATTTGTTGCATTCATTGGACCCATGTTTGTAACAATAACTATGTATGTGATATTTTCACCATCATTTATTGTGTTGTTACTTGGGATGATTTTTATTCCAATATCTGAAGATCCTATCCACAATGTTTGATTATCTATTGTTGCATTAACTGTCCAATAATTCATATTTGCCAGATAGTTAAATACTGTCGTGACTGTGTTTGTGATGTTTGTATTATTCGGTATAACATTTCCTAATATCCATTCAAAATAAACTGTCCTTGTTGGTAATCCTTCAGTAATTGTGGTGTAGTTGTTTGATGTTGAATTGTAAACATTTGTTAAGTTAACTTCTAATGTGGTTGAGCCTCCAGTGTACAATATTGGATTTAGATTTGTGAAGTTCATTATAAAGTATGATGTTGGAGGTGAGTTTCCTGAAAATATTTTAGTGAAATTTGGGTTATTTGTACCCCACCAATTATTATTAAAATTACCATAGTTACTTGGGTTTACCCATATTGCAGATGGACCATATCCTGCTTTATTATCATAAAATACATTATTTGTAACATTTAAACTAGTTGTTGGTACTCCTGAAGCGCCTAATCTCATAACTCCCCCTCTAGCACTTTCAGAAGACATAGTAGCAGTGTTATTTATAAAAGTTGAATATGAAATATTTATATTTAATACATTTGCAGTGAAAATTGCACCCCCATATACAGCAGTATTATTATAAAATGTTGAATTATAAACAATGAATTTATTACATCCTGGAGCATAATCATCAGAATAATATATACATAATGCTGCACCTGATCCTTCACTATAACTTCCTGAGGTAGCTTTATTATCATAAAAATTAGAATTAATAACATTAATTACATTTGAACTTGGAGAATATAAAACACCCCCATATCCATTAACACTATTGTTGTAAAAATTACAATTGTTTAATGTTAGATTATCACCTCTAAAGAATATTGCTCCTCCGCCCATATTCTCATCAACTGAATAAAATCCATTAAACATATTTAAATCATTTAATACAATTGTACTTTCTGTACATCTAAATATCCTTGCTTGATTTTCCCCACTAATGTTATGATTATTACCATTAATTGTTATTGTTTTATTTAGTCTCATTCCTGTTTTTAACCATGCATCACCTATAGGATCATAAATAACATTGAATGGGACATTTAACACACCCCCAATAGGCGTAGCATCAATGAATGTTTGGAGATTTGTGTATGAACCCGTTGTTTTGTTTTGAATATTTAATGTTAAATTGTTGCAGAATCCTGGTTCTGAAAGTAGAAGATGCCCCCATGCATACGATTCATTAATTGTAATATTATTATCCACAAATGTGTCATTAAATGGTATTAACACAGTTATATTTATTTTTTTAGTTTGACCAGAACTTAAATTACCAACAAACCACAATCCAGAATTATTATCATAATATCCACTTCCTACAGAGTTGGAATATTGTAAAGGATATGGTAATGTAAAATTAATAACAAGTGCATCTAAACCTGGAGAATATGTTATATCTTTAGGTCCATTATTAGTCACATTGATTGTAAATACAAGATAATCTCCAATTGCAGGTGTTAAATTATTAACTTTAATTTCACTTGTTAAATTAATAAGATATAATGTTAATTTCTGATTATCAATAGTTGCATTTAATTCAACATTAGAAGTGCTTGGAGAATAGTAATAATATGCATTAGCTACTTCTGAAATATTAGAGGATGTTGGTGTTATACTTCCAGTATTCCAAGAGTATGTAAGATTACGTGTTGGTATAATACCTCCAGTTAAAGTACTATAATTGCCAGAAGTACTGTTATATGTTGTATTTAAAGTAGTTTTTAAAATTAAACTTCCACCATTTATAGAATCAATAAAATCATCCGTAGTGAAATTCATAACCACATATGTTTGGGGAGTAGTACCTGAAATTCTATTACTGAAATTTGGAGTGTTAGTGCCCCACCAATTATCATTAAGATTATATGATGAAACTGATGGATTACACCAAAAATCATTAGTATTTAATGTTTTACCAATAAAAACATTATAATTAATTTTAGAATTTGTACCATATAATCCAATACGAATAGCATATCCTCCTTCGTCATCAGGATATACTAAAGTATTGTTAATAAAAATAGATTGCATAACTGTAGAATCATTAACATAATGTACATAAACTGCACCTGCATAATATCCTGCAGAATTATTATAAAAATAAGAATTATTAACAATAAGTTTATTAGTAACGTACCCATCACCATAAATATTGTAACTTGAAACAGCTCCACCACCATACTTAGCATAATTATTAATAAAAATAGAATTATTAACAATTAAAGAATTAGGAGCATTTGCCCAAATTCCTCCACCAAAACCATCACCTTCTCTAGCACTATTATTAAAGAAATATGAATAATTAACAATTAAATTGGTATTTTGTCCTAAAACTTGAATTCCAGAACCTCCAGATGTTCCACTAGGAGAATAACCATTTATTATACTTATATTATTAAGCAATACTGTTCCATTTATAATTCTAAAAACACGTGCCTTACCATCACCACTTATATTAAAATTATTACCTTCAAGAGTAATAGTTTTATTAATAATCATACCTGTTTTTAAACTTACATCATTAATTGGATCATATACAATATTAAATGGAACATTTAACACACCCCCTACGGGCGTAGCATCAATTAATGATTGAAGTTCAGTGTAAGACCCAATAGTTTTATTTTGAATATTAAGTGTTATATTACCCAAATCAACATTAGAATATGTTAATGTTACCAGTTGACCATAATCTTTTGATAAGATTCCTGTAACATTCATACCTACATAAATAGGATTAAATGGTATACTTACAGTAATATTCATCTTTTTAGTTTGGCCAACAGTTAAATTACCAACAAACCATTGCCCAGTATTATTATCATAAATACCACTACCTGAAGAGTTATTATAAACTAAAGGATAAGGTAAATTAAATTTTAAAACTAAAGCTTCATATCCTGGATAAAAAGTAATGTTTTTAGGACCTTTATTTGTAACAGATAAAATAATGTTAAATTTACCACCAATTTGAGGTTCAAAATTACTAGTAGTAATATTACCAGTAATATTAACTAAATTTATAGATAATGTTTGATTATCAATAGTAGCATTAATAGTTAAATCATTAGTCCCTACAGGATAGTATAATGTGTTATTAATTTCATTTTTAATAGTATTTGTAGTGAAATCAAGGGTTCCCACATTAGATGAAAACTTAATTGTCCACTCAGGTAAACCTCCAATTAGATTATCAAAAGTTTCACTAGTACTATTATAAACATTTTCCCACTTAACTTTAAGAGGAATACTACCAGAGCTAAATGGATTTACAGTACCATTACTAGTAAAATTCATAATAACCCAATTTTCAGGAGTGATACCTGTAACTAACTTTGACCAATTAGGAGTATTACTACCCCACCAATTATAATTAAATACAGCACCATTACCAGTATCTGGATTATTCCATAAATCATTTGCACCATTAATAGAAGTATTATTGCCAAAAATATTATTAGTAACTGTAACATTATACGACATATATCCTATTCTTAAACCAGCACCCTCCCACAAACAAGTATTAGAGTCAAAAATAGAATAAGTAATATTAACTTTACGTGAAGTATAAGTCCAAATAGAACCCCCTGAACTAACAGTACTATTCCCATTCATAACAAATGAAGAATTAAAAATTGTTAAACCAGAAGAAAATGCATCATTATACAAACTACCTAAATACGCAAGAGCATTACCATAACCCCATTCATATGAATAAATTAAGGAATTATTATAAAAATTAGAATTAGTAATATTTAAATCGCCAAATAAATAAGCAACAATTGCTCCTCCAAGTGATGCATTAATATGATTATCTGAAAAATTACAATTTTCAATAATTAAACTTCCATTAAAACCAGTAGCACTAATTGCGCCTCCCCCACCATAATCTGCACTTGACTTATAATAACCATTAATAAAGTTTAAATCATTTATAACAACTGATACATTATTAATATTAAAAATACGGGCTAAATGATTACCATTAAGTGTATATCCATTACCGTCAAATTTTAAATTTTTAGTAATACTAATACCAGTACTTGTAAATGAAGAATCATACACATAATCTCCTGTGATTTCTATTGTGTCTCCACTACTTGCACTATTTATAATTGTTTGTAGTTGTGTGAATGTTCCTCCAGGTGCATTGATTGATTTTTTCACTGGTGAATCTAAAAGACTTGAGATTTGTGTGTGAGAATGTGAAGTATTTTCTATTAAAGAAGTAGATATATTATCTTCTAATGAATTATTAAAATCAGTTGAATTAATATTCTCTAGACTAATATCTTCTGCATTAACTAATCCAATACAAGCAAATATTAATAGAAATATGAAAATTCCAAGTATTTTCTTCAATTTTTTTACAATCCTTTTAAATTTTTTAAAAAATGATGTTTAAATAATATTTTTATTACTTCAATTTTATTAATAATTATTTGGAAAAAAATCAATAAAATATCAAAGAATATAAGAAGACATAAAATAGAGAATTATGACAAAATAAGATTTAAATTATCATAATAATTATTATTACAAATGTTACATTTGTTACATTTGTAAAAAAAACAATACACAGTTTTGATATAATCTAATAAAAAAAATATTGTTAAAAATCTTTAATTATAATAATGAGAATGTTATTAATGGGATATGTATTATATTATCTTCTTTTGTTATCTTGTTTTTTGTATTTGATATTATTATTCCATATTCAGAGTCATATCTATTAATTGCTTTGGTTATTTGTTTTTTTGTTTTTTTACCATAACCTACTTCAATTGGTATGATATTATTTAGTAGTGTTTTTAGTAGGAAGTCTACTCCACCTTTTTTAGAATCATAAAATATTTCAAAATTATAACCTGTTTCTTGTTTGAGTTTGAATAATAGTGATGCTACATGATTTTCAGATAAATTTCCCATATAGTCATTAAAATCACCAATTACTTGTCCGCTTTCTTGGCAGATGCATGATTTAATTTGTGTGGATAAAAAGTAGTATTCTCGGGATTGTCTTTCTCTTTTTGTAATTAATCCGTATGCTTTAATTGGGAATAATAGTTGTGTTTTTTCAAATGCTTCTAGAATATTGTTTACTGAGTTTCGTGATATGTCTAGTATGTTTGCTAGTTTATTTGATGATATGTTTCCTGGTTTTTGCATTGCGAGAATATTTAATATTTTATATGAGGCTAAGCGATTTTTACTTGTGAATGAACTTATTATGTCTAAGTCTTTTTCTATTATTCTATTTTTCATTAGTATTGTTTTTTCTATTGTGTCTTCTTTGTTATTGTTTAGTGAGAATGGGAATTCTTCGTATTGTATGTAGTCTATCCATTCTTTTTTTATGTTTCTTTTTATTTTTAGGAAGGAATTGTTTTGTATTTTTTTCTCTATTTTTTCAATTTTGTCTGTTTTGCTTGTGAATATTAAGTTGTAAAATTCTTTAGATAAATTATCATTTATTTTTGTGTTGTATTTTAGTTTTAGGTGTTCTTGGAAGTTTAATGGATATATTTGTTTTTTCAATAATCTTCTTGCAGAATCATAGTTATGCTCTAGGTTTATTGCATCTGAACCTGTGAATATTAAAAATACATTTGGAAATTCATCAAATATTATTTTCCCAACAATCCCCCAGTTGTTTGAGTATTGTGATTCGTCAATGAATATGAATAATGGTTTGTTATTTAAGTATGCTTCTTCGTTTATATCAGTTATGAATAAATCTAAGTATTCTTGAAGGTTGAAATCTGCATAATCTTTTAGTCTATCTAGATTTAGGTATAATATTTGGTGGTTGTTTATTTTGTGTTTTGTTGTTAGATAGTTGTATAATTGGTAGATTAGTGTTGTTTTTCCTGTTCCTCTTAATCCGGGCATTATGAATAGTCTATTATCTGTGTCTTCTTTTATGAATGTATCAATATAATTTTTTAAAGTGTTGAATGAGTTTCTTTTATTTAGTGTTTTGTTGTTTTTTTTGATTCCTTTTTTTACTCTTTGAGGTGTTGTTTTTAAAGTGTTTTCTAGATAGTTTATTATTTTTTCGTTTTCCATCTTAATTTTATTCCCTTGTTTTTTTTATTAGTTCGGATATTTTGATATTTTATTATCTATATTTATTTTTTCATATTTTATATACTTGTCTTTTTATGTGCAATATTAAGGTAAAAATTGCATAAAAAAAGACAAAAAATTATGCAAAATTGTCTTTTTTTAGACAACCCCCAAATAAAAAATATAAAATAAAACTTAAAAATAACCGCCTTAAAACCACAACAAAAAAATAATTATCAAATAATACTAAAGTATCAAAAGTGATATTGACTTACATATATAATAAAATAATACAAAGGATTCAATTAATAAAAAAACATACACAAAATGAAAATTTTTATAAAAGAGATAAAATAAACTATAATACTGCAAATGTTACATTTATCACATTTGTTACATTTGCGAAAACAAAAAAAATTAAAAATATAAAAAAACCGGAGGAAGATGAGAAAAACTATAACTTTTGTTTGTAATAAAGACCTCTGGGAAAGAGCTAAATATGAGCTCCCCATGTCTAGAAGTAAATTTATTGAAAATCAGTTAAGAGCGTATTTAGATGGTGAACTTGATTCAACTCAAATTTTAACTGAAAAAATCAATAAGAAACAAGTAGAATTAGAATTATTGAACCAAAAATTAGATGAATTAAATAAGAAAAAGGAAAGACAAATGAAAAATAAGCATTTGTTTGATAAATCTATGGATATTGTAGATAGAATTGTAAGTATTCATGGAAAAATTGGTATTAGCCAGTTAAGAAATATTGCTAAGCAGCAAGATGTTCCTTTTGAAGAATTTGTTAAACATTGTAATGAAAATAGTGTTAATATTGTGGAAAAGTTTGAGTTACCAAGTTAAGTAAACTTTTTTTCTACAAATGCTACATTTGTTACAAATGGTACATTTGTAAAATAAATTCTTATTATTTTTTTATTTTTGGGAGAAAATTTTTTTAATTCTATTTCCTCCTATTTTTTTTATAAAAATGAGAATGTTATTGCAGGTATGAATATTACATTATCTTCTTTTTTGATTTTATCTTCATTATTTGATATAATAATACCATATTCAGCACCATAATTTTTTATTGCATTTTTTATTTGTCTTTTATCTTTTTTTCCTCTACCTACTTCGATTGGTATTGGTTTTTCAAAATCATTAGATAATATGAAGTCAACATTGCTTTCTTTATTTCCATCATTGTATAAATTGAATGAATTAAATTTTTTCAAGGAAAAATTGAATAGAGAGGATGCTATGAAGTTTTCTAATAAAAGTCCTTCGTATTGTTCTATTTTTTGTATTGTATTTCCTCTTTCTGTGGCTAAAGCATTTTTTATACTGCTTGTTGCAAAGTAATATTTCCATGCTCCCCTATTTCTTTTACTTACTGTTCCATAAGGTTCTATATGAAATATTAAATGAGTTTTTTCTAAGATATCCAGAATGTTTTTAATGTTACTTTTAGCTGTGTTAAAATAATTGGATAATTTTGTTTGTGATGTTTCACCTGAGTTTTGTAATGCTAGAAATCTTATGATTCTATTTGCATTTGTTTGGTTTTCTCTTGTAAAGTTTTTAATGTTCGGCATATCAACATAAATAACTTTTTTAGAAATATCAATTAATCTTTTTGAAATATCATTATGGTTTTTTACAAAAATTAATTCTGGGAATCCCCCATATTTTAGATATTTAACCCATTCTTTATTTGTATAGTTTTTAGTATTTGTTAATGTGTTTAATGTTTGAAATTCGTATTTAACAGCATCATCGATTTTTCCTGTTAAAATTAAATCTTCTAATGCATGAGATAAATTATTACATTTTAGATTGTATTTTAATTTGATATATTCCCCATAAGTTAATGGTGTTATTATTTCTTTGTTCAGTCTTCTTGCAGAATCTGCATTGTATTCAAAATTTAGTGCTGAAGATCCTGTGAAAATCATAAATATGTTTTTATTTCTATCATATAATACTTTTCCAGATATTGCCCATTCAGGGTCATAATTTACTTCATCTATTAAAAGGAAGATTTTTTTATCAAGTAATCGTGTTGTTGTTTCATGTGTAGTCTCTAAGAATGTTTCAGTGAGTTCTCGTATGTTGCATTTAACTAAATTATTTAAATCTTCAAAAGATGTGTATAATATTTGGTTTTGTGGTATTTTTTTCTCATTTAATAAATAGTCATATAGTTGATATAGTATTGTTGTTTTTCCTACTCCTCTAATTCCGGGTAGAATATTATATCTATTGAATTCGTATCCTTCAAGGAATTCATCAATATATTTTTTAAATTTATCTACCTCATCACGAGTGTTTATTTTATTTCCGTTTTTAGTTAGTTGTGAATTTAGTGTTAGAGGCATTTGTGTAATTTCTGCATTAATAAATTGTATTATATTATCTTTGTGAGAGATCATCTTATTTTTTTCCTATTTTTAATATTGATTAAATATTTAACCAAACTTATATAAATATTTGATTAAATATTTAACCAAAAATATGTATGAAAAAACAAATTAATGAAATAAAAACCTTAAAAATAATGAAATAAAAAACTTAAAAATAATGAAATAAAAGTAAAGTGAAAAAAAATGGCAAAATATATGAAACGATATATAGATAAAATTCTAGAAGAAGCATTAGAAAGTATGGGCGCAGTTATAATTGTAGGTCCAAAATGGTGTGGTAAAACAACAACCGCTTCTCAACAAGCCAACAGCATACTTGAATTGCAAAATCCTGAAAAAACTGATTCATATCTAAAATTAGCAGAAATAAAACCATCAAAATTACTTGAAGGAAAAACACCTCGTTTAATAGATGAATGGCAAATGGCCCCTAAACTATGGGATGCAGTAAGATACAATGTTGATAAAAAAGAAGGAGAAGGATTATATATACTAACAGGTTCTACAACAATTGATGAAAGTAAAATAATGCATAGTGGAGTAGGAAGAATCCATAGATTATTAATGAGACCAATGAGCTTATATGAAAGTGGAGAATCAAATGGTAAAATTTCATTAAGTGATTTGTTTAAAAATCCCAATATGGATATTGATGGAATTGAATCAAATTTATCTTTTGAAGATTTAATTTTTGCAGCATGTCGTGGTGGATGGCCAGAAAGCCTAAAAAAGAGAACTAAAAAGCAACAATTGTTTATTGCTGAAAGTTATGTTGAAAATATATGTGAAAGTGGATATTGGGATAATAATGAAGGAAGAAAAGATCCTGAAAAAATTAGAATAATACTGCAAGAATATGCGCGAAATATATCACAATTAGTAAAACATAGTAAAATGATTGCAGAAATTAATGAAAACTATGAAGAAATGAGTGATAAAACTTTTTATAATTATTTAAACACACTTAAAAGATTGTTTATTATAAAGAATGTTAAATCTTGGGCACCTAATATTCGTGCATCTGCAAGAATTAAGCGTAGAGATAAAAAAGAATTTATTGACCCCTCAATAGCTGTAGCTACATTAAACTTGAATCCAGAAGAATTATTATTTGATTTGAATACATTTGGTTTTATATTCGAAACATTATGTATACGTGATTTAAGTGTTTATTCTATGCCTCTTGGCGGAAATATTATGTATTATAATGATGGAACCTTAGAGTCCGATTGTGTGGTACAATTAAAAAATGGAGATTATGCATTAATAGAAATTAAATTAGGCGGTAAAGAGGAAGAAAAGACTGCTAAAAATTTGTTAAAACTTGAAAAACTTATTACAGAAAAAAAGAAAAAAGGTAATGTTAAAATTAAAGAACCTAAATTTTTAGCAATAATAACTGGAGGTGAATTGGCATATACTAGAGATGATGGTGTGAAAGTGATACCAATTGGTTGTCTAAAATAGAAAATTATCCTAATTATGGGAAAATACTATGTTAGATATACCTTAACTCATATAAAAATAATATTCTTTTTTATTCATTTTTGTTTTGTATTATAATTTCTTTATTTGACTCTATTTCTTTCATATTAGTGTCTATCCATAGTTTATTGAAGTTTACATTTTTTAATGCATTATTTTTTATTTGTTTAGAGTCTATTTCTAGTTTTTTATGTTCTATTGGTTTTATTTTTGTTGGTTTTAAGTTTTTTGTATTTATATTTAATTTTAATTCGTTTTTATTTAGAATTCTTGTGAGTATTCCTGCATTTTCAATTTTATTATTTGCTTCACCTATTGCTTTATCTAATTCTTTTATGAAGTAGTCATGTTTTTTTGTTATTTCTTTATTATCATCTTCAATTGTTGTATCTAGTAATTTTTGGTTGTTTTTATTTGATTCTTCTGCATATTTTAATGTTTCTTCGATTATATTTTCTATAGTGTTTGTATAGTTATCTTTTAGATTCATTAAGTTTTTGTTTCTGTCATTTATGTGATCTAATAAGTTTAGTAGTTTGGTTCTATTTATTGCATTTGTTGTTTGATTTTCACCTTCTTCTAGGTCTTTGATTTTTTGTTTTAGTACTGCTATCTCATCATCTTTTTCTTTTAGTATTTTCTTCTGTTCTTCATTGTTGTTATGTATTAAGTTTTCGTAGTCTTCTTTGGTTAGTATGTATACTTCTTCTTTGTCTTGGAATTCTGAGTATTTACTTAAGTTTATTCTTGCATTTTCTGTTATTGTGTATTCTTCTGGATTGTTGGGTTTTTTTCTTTTGAGTTGGTATCTTTTTACTGTTGCTTTTTCAGTTTTCATTTTATTTTCCCTTATTTATTTAATAATTATTGGTATTGTATGTTTTTTATCTTATATAATACTAGTTATATAACTGTAATATGTTGTTTTTTTGCTGATATATGTTGTATTGTACTTGTTGTATGTTTGTGATATGTTTGTTGTTTTTTGATCTTTTGTTGTTGTATGATTTTTTTGGTGAGATGTATGTTTTTGAATTTTTGGTTTATGAAAATTTTTGTGTTGTATATTTTGTTGTATGATTTTTTATGATATGATTTTTGTGTTGTATGTTAGTGATATGTTTTTCATATGTTGTGTGGAATTTTCATATGCATAACATATGTTATCATATGTTGAGTGAAATTGGATTTTTTAGAGTATGTAACATGTCATATGAAATCATATGTTTAGCTAGAAGAATAGAATTTATGACATATGAAAACATATTGCGAACATATAACTAGTTAATAGTGACATATGATAGTAGTATGATTGTCATATATCAAAGAGATATGAACATATGTTTGTAATATGAAAAGCATACAACAAGTAAAATGTTACTGTACAATTAACTTTGAAAAAATAAAATAGAGTAATTGATGAAAATGTGAAATTATAATTTAAAATTTGAATCTGGAAACAGAAAATCCAAAAGTATGATCTTCAGTGAATGAGTGAAAATTGAGTAAAATCTTAGAAAATAAAATATGAAAAAATAGGATAAATAAACTAATAAATATATATTAATAATATACATATATTGTTTTTTATAATGCTTGATTAAAAATATTGAAAAAACGATTAAATATATTAAAAGTTACCTTATTTTCTATTGAATTTTGAAAATTTTACCAAAATTTTAATAAAAAATTGGTAGAAAAAATTGATAATTGCTAAATGCAATTTTTCTAATTTTTCAGTAAAAAATGAAAATTAATATAAAAATATTAAATAAAAAAAATATAAAAAAAATGATCTTTAAATTAAAAAATAAATATTGAAAAAAATTTCAAAAAAATAAAAGTATAAAAAAAATAAGAAATTAAAAAGGAAAATTAGAAAAAAATATTTTTTATGGAAAAATAGGTAATTTTTTTGTGAAATTTTTCATTGTTTTGAAAAAATATCTGAAATTGTGTATTACTTTTACAATTATTCTCCTAAAATAAAAATAAAAATTAGAAAAATAAATAAAAAATAATGAAAGTAATGTTTAATTAAATATATACTTAACATATGCAAGTATTTATTTAATTAAAAGTATTACTTAGTTTGGTTAAAAGTAGCATAAATATGTGAAAAAAAATAAAAGTTAATTTTTAATTTCTATAAAATCACACTTACTAAAGTTTTCATTAAATGTTAGTAAATTTTTAATTTTATTATGTTCCATTATAGCAATAGTTATACAATCATTATATGATAATTTTGTTTTGAATTTCACATAAAGATCCATTGCAGTATTTTTAAATTCAGGAACATCATATTCATTTAATATGATAAAATTATCAATAATCATTTGATATGCTTTTTGTGAGATATTTTCGTCCAAATGATTGCCTAATATGCTTATTACTTCACCAAGTACAAAGTTTGAGAGATAGCATTCCTTTTCTAGTATTCTTCTATGTGCTATTTTTACTGCTTTTTCATGATTTTCATCATTTTCAAGTATTAAACTTATTAGAAATGTGGTGTCTATAAAGTATTGTCCCATTTATATAAACCTCTTTTTAAGTCATTGCTTTCTACTTTTTCTTTATTTTTACCTATTCCTATCATTTCATTTACTGTTACTTTTTTCCTAAATTCTATAGTTATTGTTCCATCATCATGGAGAATCCAGTCTACTATATCATCTGGTTCAATGTTATGTTCTTTTCTGATAGATGAAGGTATAGTTGTTTGGTTTCCTTGATAAACTTTTGTTTCAATATGTAAAATAATATCACCTAGTAAATAATAATTACTATAAAATTATATATCTACTAATATTTAAATATATAGAAAAAAAGAGCTTTTAGAACTCCAATTTCCTATTCTTTTCTCGTCACTTTACTTGTCCCACCACCTATTAAACTAAATATAACTAATGCAATTACAATATTTGCTAACCACCAGTTAAGTCCAGTTAAATTTAAATAACCAGTTATAAATGTTGCAATTATCCATGAACCTGCAAAAAGTACAATTGAAATTATAAGAACTATTATAAAATAAATTAAAAATCCAAGCCAATTCATAGTCTTATTCCCCTTCTATTTTTATAATTTTTTCTTTTGGTATTATTTTAATCAAATCTTCACTGAAAAGTTCTTGTAGTTGATTTATAAATTCATTATATAATTTAGAGTTTGAATTTTCTTTTAATTGGAAATATAATATTATTTTTTCTTGATTTTTTATAGTACAAGTATCTAAATCCTGATTAAATTTAGAGTATATTGCATCTAAATTGAGAAAAATATTATTCACTTGTCTCACCACCATGGATTGTATATAAAAATATCATCATTTGTGTTTTCTTCAAGTATTCTTTTTAATTGTTTTTTAGCTTCTTGTAAAATTTCAAAGTATAATTCATTATATTGTAAGTTTCCAAAGAAGAATCCTGGACGTGTTGGAAGTATTTCTTTTGCCATTTGAGGATTCTTTAAAACAAAATCTATATCTAAGTATAATGCTTTAAGATCTTTATAACTTAAACCATAATGTCCCAAATTACATATTTCTCCAATTTCTGGATTATTTGATATTATTCGCTTTTCCACCCAATAATGTATCATATTGGCTTTTCGTAAATATCCTATTTCTTCTTTTTCTAATTTGTATAAGTACATATCTAAACCCAAATTAATCACCTTTTTATCTTTTGGGATTAGATGATATCTAATTTACAATATATAAATCTTATCATCTTTTTTTATTAAATTTAGATATTTTCAAATATTAAATTAAAAAATAGGATACAATAAAACAAATAAAATTAAGAATCTATCTAAAATATATGAAAAAGTAATACTATTAACTTTAAAAGTACTATAAAATAAGAAAAAATAACTAGCAAATAAAAAATACATATTAAAAAATAAAAAATAAGTAAATAAAAAATACATATAAAATAATAAAAACAAGAGATATGCAAAAGTAAGAATATAAACTTAAAAAACCAAAATGAGAAAAAATATGCTAAAAAATATAAATAGAGATATATGTAACTTGAACAAAACATAATATTTATCAAAAATAATAAAATCTATAAAAAATTAGTATTAAAAAACCTAAAAAATTAGTATTAAAAAACCTAAAAAATTAGTATTAAAAAATCAAAAATTAAAGTACTTCCTATTGGATATTTAAGATAAAATTTTATAAAACATAGACTTTTATTTACTAACTAACCACTTATCTAGATGCATATTACATTAATTGAAATAAAAAAAAGCTTAAAAAATAAAAATAAATTAAGAATACTTTTCAAATGCTCTCATTCACTTTATATATCCTAAAAACATAATAAAATATAAAAACAAAGAATAAGGTGATATAAGTGGAATCTAATTCTAAAATAAAAACTAAAAATTCGGAAAAAACATACAAGAAAGAAGAAGAAAACTATTTAGATAAAATGAACCGTATAGTGAAGTTCATTGAAACCGACATAGCAGAAAATAAAAATAATCCATTTACTGGTTATAATTATCTAGAACATATAAGTAATAAAGAAGATTTTTTTGACTGGGAAATTGGTATAACAAACGATGGATCAATTAACCTTGAAAATCGTTTCAAATGGCATATGGAATTTATAAAAATGATAATTGATTATGGTGAAAAAACAAACTGTAGTGAAATTATAGAAAAAATAGCATTTATGCTATAAAAAAAAGAAGGTGTGTGAAAATTTTGTTATACGATGAAAATTTTGATAATATCAAACCCTACGATTATTTATCTTTATCAAACCAATTATATTTTAATATAAATACATATAATGATAAGTTAAAATCTGCTATAAAATGTACAATAATAAGTAGAGCATATCTTTCAATATTTTTACAAGTTAGAAATTACTTAAAAGCTAATTATGATAATTATAATTACTATTTTACTGAAACAAATGAACATATCTATGTAAAAAATTTTATATGTGAAAATAAAGTATTTAATAAATATCATCGTGAATTTATTAAAAATATATTATATAAACTAAAAAAACATAGATTTATATGTGATTACATATATAATAAACCAGAACTGGAAAAATATAGTAAAACAGATATACAAACATTATTATTGGAATGTGAAAATGTATTTAATATTTTAAAGGAAAATGAAAATTAAATTATTTTCTAATTTTTTTATTTTATACAGAAGTAATACTTTGATGCTAAAAAGTATCCTCTCTTCCAAAGAGGATATGAAAAAACATCACCTCTTAAAATTTTTATTTATAACCATATGAAAAAAGAAAATGAAAATCTTGGAAAAATTTAAATTTAAAATAAAATTTACAAATATATATTCTCAGGATTGTGAGGAAGAGTATGTGTACGATTTAAATTATTTGAATAGTAAAAAATGGTGGGACAGTGCTGATTCTATAAAAACATCATTATCATTTAAATCAAATGCCATTAATAATCCCTCACAGAGTATTCAGGACTTCTATAAAAAACATATTCATAATCTAATTCTTCAAATGGCTTAGCAACCATCCATGGCAAATCTCCCTGGGAGTAAGCGCTAGCTTCTGTAGAATTCATTACAGAAATCTTTTTTATAACATTATCAATAACATTTAATTCTTTATTTGATAATGTTTTTAACTCTGGAGCAGTAAGTGAAGTATATGTGAATTTAGGATAATTAATGGCTTTTTCACTACTTTCTTTTATTTTATTTTCTTTTTCTAACTCATTAATAGCTAAATTAAAATCATTTGGTGTAGGACCCCCTTTTTTACGTGTGTATTTTTCACCGGTTAATGATTCTTCGTAGAGTTCATAATAATTAAAATCACTAAAATATAACATTTTAAATAATACAACTCTACCCACATTGGATTTATGTCCTACTTTATCAACTATGTAGTGTATTGTTTCTTTAAATTTATCTTTATTGAATTTTATATTTTCGTTCATTTCATCAACCCCAAAAAATATCCTCTTTTTTTAAAAAAAATAGTTTTTATTAATCTTTTGATCAAATTACTGTAATTTTCATTAATTAAACCATTATCTTCGACAATAATTGTTACCATTAAAATATCATAACATTCTATTCTATTATACATCAAAACAATACAAAATAAAAAAAAAATTATTCAACAAGTTTCTTATACTCCTCACAAAACTTATTATAATCAGATTTATACTCCTTATCTTGAATTGGTCTAAACTTAACAAACTCTTCCTCAACAAATTTATCAACATCAACACGACTAATACTGCCTTTACCTTTCAATATTTGATACTCATTAAATTCCAAAAACTTATCCAACCGTTCATCCCAATCCGACATAGACATAGCTTTATGACGAAATGCTTGATTTTCAGCATAATCTAAATACATATTAACAATACGATTAAGTTCAGAAATCTCATCCTCAGACAAGTAATTTTTAGCAACTTTCGTATCAGTTAATAAAATTTTACCATCGGGTGCATTTTTCCATGTTGTTAAACCCATATACATTTTATCACTACTTGCTCTATTTTTAATGATCTCTGGAGGAGTTAAACCTGAAACTGCAAAGTGTAATTTACTTTGAACCTTTTTAAAAAAGTTTCTTGTTATTTCTGCATTAGGTTCATAATCATAACTTGTTGCAAAAAGATCTGTTACTTTTTCATAAACTCTTCTTTCAGATGATCTTATCTCACGTATACGTTCTAATAATTCATCAAAGTAATCTTTACCAAATCTAGAGCCTTGTTTTAATAATTCATCATCTAATACAAAACCTTTAATCATAAATTCTTTTAAAACACTTGTAGCCCATTGACGAAACTTTGTTGCTTTTTTACTGTTTACACGATACCCTACAGTAATCATTGCATCAAGATTATAAAATTTTGTTTTATATTTTTTACCATCTCTTGCAGTTGTAAACAAAAAGTTGACAACTGAATCTTCTATTAACTCATTTTCATCAAAAATATTTTTTAAATGTTTACTTATATTTTGTTTACTTGTATCAAATAAATCTGCCATTGATTTTTGACTTGCCCATAGTGTTTCATCACCAATTATGACTTCAACTGTTTCTGCACCTTCAGTTCCTTTATAAAAAATTGTTTCAATAATTTCTAAATCCTTAGTCATATAATTCACCCCTTTTGTTTTAATAAAATAAAGATAAAAATTATAATTAATATTTTATTGTTCTTATGATGTTAAAATCTGATATTAGTACAATATTTTTTTTGTTTAATATTAATGCTTCTGAAGTCAGTTTACCCCTCATACATATTTTTTATGAAAAAAATGATTGAATCTTTTTTAGATTCATATCTAATAATAAGTTAATAATAGTATTTAGGATTATTCCTAGCATTTGAAAAGTAATATTTTTATAAAAAAGATAAAAACTCTTTAATTTGATTTTTATCATCTATTTTTGCATAAATTTAATATTTGTTAATCCTAATTGGGTTTAATTTTTGTTTTTATAAGGCGCACATGTATTTTTGAAAGATGTGTTATTTTTATTAATTTTATTAATTATTGTTCTCTAAAGGTGAATAGAATTCCCAATATGTTTTTAAATTGTTGCACTAGACTATAATACTGCTATTTATCTTCACCAGATAGTAAATTAGTATTTGGTATTTATCTTAAACAGCCTATAGGTAAAACTTTAACACCATCTTTACGAGTATATGCAAGTTCAGTCCCTGTAATCACAGCTAAAAATTTAGGTTTTCTCATTTTAACCTTATCTTCTTTTATTGCTTTTTCAATTAGATTATTTAATTTTATTAAATTTGATGCACCCTCATCAATTTTGTTACGACCTAATCTAAATTCAATTAAAGCATAATCTCCATTTTTTAGATGAATAACACAATCAGATTCTAAACCTGTTTTATCTCTATAATATGAGACTTCACCACCTTCTGCATATGAATAAACTTTCAAATCTCTTATACACAAATTTTCAAAAATAAAACCAAATGTTTTTAAATCAAACAATAAATTTTCTGGATTTAAATTTAAACATGCTACTGCAATTGAAGGGTCTATAAATGCTCTTTTATTTTTTTGTCTAATAGCTGATGCTGAACGAATATTAGGACTCCAACTATCTATTTCATCAATAACAAATAATCTACTTAAAGCATTTAAATATTCTTTATATGTAATATGGGTCATTTTTGGAAATTTAGCTTTAATATCTTTTAGTAATGTTTTATCAGATGCAAGTGTGCAAACATTGCGAGAATATGCTTTTAATATCGCTTCAACTCTCTTAGGATCGCGTTTAACATTATCAATACCTGAAACATCAATATTAGAAATGTTTTCAATATAATTTTGCACAACGAATAATTGGGCTTCAATATTATCTTTATTTAAACTTTCAGGCCAACCCCCACGACATGCTGCAAAAATTAAATCTTCAATACTTAACTCAGATTTAATACCATCAATATCCATATCTGGATTTTTAAATAAATCTAGAAATGAAATTTTACCATTTGATTCATTACTTTCATATAAACTCATTGGCCTCATAATTATACGGTTAAATCTACCAGTTCCTGAATGCATTATTTTACTTTCGTCGATGGCTGTTGATCCAGTTAAAATATATTTTTCATCATTATCTATTTTATCAAGTCGTGTTCTAATTGCATCCCACAATTTAGGAATATTTTGCCATTCATCTATTAATAAAGGTTTTTCACCTTCTAAAAGTTTTGATGGTTTGAAATATGCTAATTCCTTGTAAGAGTCTATATAATCTGGATCTTGTAAATTTATTATATCTTTAGCATGACGTTTTGCAGTTGTTGTTTTGCCTACCCATTTTGGACCTATGATCACAATTGCATTTATCATTTTTAATCTTTTTTCAATTATATCATCTAAGTATCTATTTAAATATTGAACCATATGAAAAAATCCATTATTTTTTTTATTATTATATGTTTTTTCCATTTTTTTAATATATATTTTTTCTACATTTTAATATAACTTTTTTCTATTTTTTACTATAACTTTTTTCCACTTTCTAATATATATTTTTTCCACATTTTA
>CAZJLS010000018.1:0-27257 GCA_964547125.1 uncultured Methanobacteriaceae archaeon
TAAAGCAGGTATTGGAAGAGGAAGAAATGCTGAAGATGCTGCTTATATGGCAGATATTGGTTTAGAAGAAATACGTGAACATAATAATGTTGATTGGATTCATGTTGTTGAAAAAGAATACTAATTAATTCTTTTTTTATTATATACCCTATAATATTTTTTTAAATCTTTTTTTCTTATTTTTATATTGGTTTTTTATTATGAAAGTCGTTGCACCTATGGCCGGAATATGTGACAGTGAATTTTTATTGAGATTAGTTCCTTATGGGTTTGATGTTTTAACTCTTGGAGGTTATAATGTAGATGAAGCCACTATTCTTGCTGGAGAGGAGATAATTAAAAGAGGGCGTAAAGAATTTAATTATCCATTAGATACTGTTTTTTCTCAAATTGAGTTAGAAGCTAATAATATTAAGAGTGCTTGTGATGCTTTAGTTTCTTGTAATCTTCGTTGCGTTAATCCCGATAGCGTTGTTAGAGTTAGTATGATTGAATCTGTTGATATTGTTGAGATTAATTGTCATTGCCGTCAAGAAGAATTGTTGAGTCTTGGTTGTGGTCAAAATATGATGTTGCGTCCTGATCTAGAAGATTATATTTCTTATGTTGTTGATAATTCTAATTCTAAAGTTTCTGTTAAAATTCGTGCTAATGTTGAAGGCGTTGATACTTTAAGTATTGCGGGCTTGGTGGATGACTGTGGTGCTGATTATTTGCATGTTGATGCTATGAAACCTAATGCTGGTGCTGATTTAGATTTAATTAATGATATTTCTAATTGTACAGATATTTTTTTAATTGGTAATAATAATATTAAATCTATTGATGATTGTTATAATATGCTTGATGCTGGTGCAGATGGTTTTTCAATAGCTCGTGCTTGTGCTAATGGTATTTTAAATTTTGATTTGAATGAATTATAATTATATTGACTTTTTTGAATGGAATTTTCTTTATATTAAAAATCCTTATTAATACTAAATTACATAAGAATATCTATTATGAAAAAATATAATATAAGAAAAATTTTCTAAAAAATGCTTATATTTTATTTTTATAGGAAAAAGAGTTGTGTGTTTGATTTTTAATACATAATTCATTTTGTTAATAATTTTAATAACAGAAAAAACAATAAAATTTTATTATGGTAGATTATAATGTCTTTTATAACAGTAAAAAATGTTAGTAAAACTTTTGATGGGGTTTCTGTCCTTAAAAATATTAATCTTGAGTTAGATGAAGGTGAAACCTTAGGAATATTAGGTAAAAGTGGTAGTGGAAAATCTGTTTTAATTAGTATGTTAAGAGGTACTAAAGAATATGCTCCTGATGAAGGGGAAGTTATATTTCATGTAGCTCATTGTGAAAAATGTCATCACATCGAAGCCCCTTCAAAAGCCGGTACAAAGTGTGAATGTGGTGGAGAATTAAAAATTAAAGATATTGACCTTTGGAATGCTGATAGATTAGATTTTAATGCTATAAAAAGACAAATTTCCATTATGCTTCAACGTAACTTCGCATTATATGATGAAGAAACTGTTATTGAAAATGTTTTAAGAGCTATGGGTGATGATAAACAGTATTTGGAAGAAAATATTCATCGTAGCTTAGAGTTATTAAATATGGTTCAAATGAATCATCGTATTACACATATTGCTCGTGATTTAAGTGGTGGAGAAAAACAGAGAGTTGTTCTTGCAAGACAGTTAGCTAAAAATCCTATGATTTTTTTAGCTGATGAGCCTACTGGAACTTTAGATCCTCAGACTGCTGAAAAATTACATAATACTTTAAAATCTGAGGTTAAAGATAAAGGAATTACTATGGTTATTACTAGTCATTGGCCTGAAGTTATAAGTCTTCTTTCAGATAAGGTTATTTGGTTAGAAAATGGGGAAATTAAAGAAGAAGGAGATCCTTCAAGAATTGTTGATGAATTTATGGCTACTGTTCCTTCATCTGAAAAACCTGAGAAATATGAGAGCGGTGGTCCAGAAATTGTTATGAAAAATGTTAATAAGCATTATTATTCTCTTGAACGAGGTGTTGTTAAAGCAGATAATAATGTTAGTTTAACTATCAATCAAAATGAGATATGTGGTATTGTTGGTTTAAGTGGTTCTGGAAAAACAACTTTAACCCGTATGATTTTAGGTATTACTGAACCTAGTAGTGGTGAAATTAAGGTTAAATTAGGGGATGAATGGATTGATATGACTAAATCTGGTCCTCTCAATCGTGGCCGTGTAACACCATATATTGGTTTATTACATCAAGAATATAGTTTATATCCAAGTAATACTATTCTTGGTAATTTAACTGAAGCTATTAGTTTAAATTTACCTGGAGAGTTTGCTAAAATTAAGGCAGCTAGTGTTCTTAGTGCTGTTGGTTTTGAAGATGCTGTGATTGATACTATTTTTGAGAAATATCCTGAACAATTAAGTGTGGGTGAGCGTCACCGTGTTGCATTAGCACAAGTACTTATTCGTGAACCTAATATTATTATTTTAGATGAGCCAACTGGTACTATGGATCCTATTACTCGTGAAATTGTAAGTGATTCAATTATTCGTGCTAGAGAAAGATTTAAACAAACATTTGTTATTGTTTCTCACGATATGGATTTTGTTTTAAAGATTTGTGATTCTGCTATTCTTATGAGAAATGGTGAAATTTTAGATAGTGGAAATCCTGAAGATATTGTTAATATGTTAACAAGTGAAGAGAAAGAGGATATGTTGAAAGAACAATGAAAAAAAATAATTGGAGAGTTTGATTTATTATGGGTTGGGATGATGCACCGTCACATATTTGTAGAGGAGGGGATGTTAGAGGTTTAGCTTTTTGTTGTCCTCCTGTTAAACCTTGTCCTATTATGAATGCTCTTAGAGTTGTTGATTTAACTCCTGAAGAGTACATGCGTATTAAAGAAGATTTTGGTAAAAGAACTCGTTTAGGTGAGGGGGCAGGTACATGTTTTGGTTCTCTTGTTTATTGTTGTAAAAGTTCTAAACCTTGTCCTTTGCGTGATATGACTTTGCAGCGTATTGGAATGAGTCATGATGAGTATTTAACATTAAAAAAACAGTTATCTGAAGAGTTAGTTGGGAGTAACTCATCCAATTCTGATGAAAATGTGGATGCTCTTGTTGATGCATTTGATATTTCTAAAGATGAAGCTAGTAAAGTTTTAAATGATTGTGATAATGATTTACGTATGGCTATAAAACTACTTAGAGTTAAAAGTTTAGAAGGTTCCAAATAAAAAAAAAATTATATTTTTATTTAATTTTTATGAGTTTTTTATCCCTTTTTTTTGATGTTGAAGACAAGAATGTTTTTATTTTAGGTACTGGAGAAGTTGCTACTAGACGTGCTAACCGTTTTTTAGATAAAGGTGCTAATGTTGTTCTTGTGGGAAGTTATATTGATTCTGAATTAGTAGATAAAGGTGCTGTTTTAAAATCTAGTGAAGATATTAAGCATCTTGTTAGTTGGTGCGATATTGTTGTTTTAGCTAGTGGTGATAGGGAGTTATGTGATTATGTTAGTAGTATTAGTGGAGATAAGTTAGTTAATAGGGCTGATGTTCCTTTTGATGGGAATTTAATTGTTCCTACTAGTTTTTTTGTTGGTGATGTTGAAGTTTCTTTATATACTCATGGTAAAAGTCCTTTGATGGCTCGGGAGTTAAGAAAGAAAATACAAGAAACCATAACGGAAAATGATATTTTTGAAATTGAACTTCAAGATTATTGTAGACAATTATTAAAATCTGAAGTTCCAAATCAAAAAGATAGGAAAGAAATATTGTATAGCATATTAAACAATGATAAAATTAATGAATTAATAAATAATAATAAATTTACAGAAGCAAAAGATTATGCAAAAACAATAATAAATAAAAAATTAAGGGAGATATAAAAACATTGATACTTAATATTGGTGTAGATTACACAATTGCAAATATTGAAACTATGGAAAATGTTTCAAAAGAATTAGAACAAATATTTAATAAGTTAACTGAAAAATACAACATTAAAGAATATATTAAAATATCTACATGTAACCGATTTGAATATTACATTAATACCGAGTATTGTAGTATTGATGAACCATTATTAAGAAGCACCCCTGAAAATATTATTGTTAAATATGATGAAGAAAGTATAATACACTTATTTAGAACTAGTTCTGGATTAGAATCAATGATTGTTGGTGAAGACCAAATTCTAGGACAAATTAAAGAAGCTAAAAAAAATGCAGAAAAAGAAAATCATTGCGGAGAATTATTAGATCTTATATTTACTAAAGCAATACATGTTGGCCAAGTTGCAAGAAATAAAACAAGTATTAATCAAGGTAGTGTCTCCATTGGTTCAGCTGCTGTTGATTTAGCAGAGGATATTATTGGAGATTTGGAAAATAAAAGTGTTCTTGTTATTGGTGCTGGAGAAATGGGGGGTTTAGTTGCTAAAGCAATGGTTGAAAAAGATTTAAAAGCTATTCTTGTTGCCAATAGAACTTATTTCAGAGCTAATAGATTAGCAAAGGAATTAGGTGGGGAAGCTATACTAATGGATGATTTAGGAGATTATTTAAATGATGCAGATGTTGTTATTAGTGCTACTGCAGCTCCACATCCCGTATTAACTAAAAAAAAGATAGAACCTATAATTAAAGAAGATAAAAATATTTTAATGATAGATATTGCAAATCCCCGCGATATTAGTGAAGATGTTACTGAATTAAACATTGAACTTTTAAACATTGATGATTTAAGAGGAGTTGCTAAAAAGAATCTAGAATTAAGAGAAAAAGAAATTATTAAAGTTGAAGAAATAATTTTTGAAGAAATAGAAGTTTTAAAAGATTCTATGAAGTTAATACAAGTTGAAAATATTCTTAAAAGTTTAAGATCTAATATGGAAGATATTAGAGTTAAAGAAAGTGAAAAAGCTATTGTTAAATTAGCAGATGTTCCAGGTAGTGTTAAAGTTATTGATGGTTTAAGTAAGTCTATTGTTAATAAAATTTTTTATGATATTAGTGTTAATATTAAAAAAGCAGCAAAAGAAGAAGATGAGGATATGATTAATGCTGCTAAGGTTTTTTTTGAAAAATAAAATTATTATTTTTATGCAAACATGTTTTTAACTTCATTTTTATTTAATTTCAGTGTTTTTAGTGCATAATCTATGTCTTTCATGTTTACTGTTTCTTTATCGTTAGATATTGCATTATGTAGACTTGTTTTGAGTAGTTTTTCTTTTATGTCTCTTCCACTCATTCCTTTTGATATTTTAACTAGTTTTTTTATTGGTACTTTCATTTCTAAAGGATATGTTTCTAAGTTTTTTAGTATTATTTCTTCTCGTTCTGCATCTGTTGGTATTGTGAATTCTATTTCTTCTTCAAATCTTGATCTTACTGCATAGTCTAATGTGTTTATGTTGTTTGTTGCTCCGATTGTTATTATTCCTTTGTTTAGACTTATTCCATCCATTTCTGTTAGTAATGCATTTACTACTTCTGATACGTCTCCTCTTAGTGATTGGAATGATCTGTCCAGTGCTATAGCATCCATTTCATCTATGAATATTATTGAGGGTGCTGTTTTTTGTGCAATTTCAAATAGTTCATGTATCTTATATGCACCATCACCAACATGGTCACCGATTAATGAAGTTGCTTTAATTAAATACAATGGAACATCAAGTTCTGTTGATAGTGCTTTGGCAAGCATTGTTTTACCGGTGCCTGGAAATCCATAAAATAAAATGTTACGTGGAGCCCAATTTCCAAATTTATCAGGATTATCTAAATACTTCATAATAACCTTAGATTTATTCTTAGCATTAACTTGGCCAACAACATCATCTAAAGAACAGTCAGTCGTAACAGCCTTAAAACCATCAGGACTATCATCTTCATCATTAACAATTACAATAGAAGTATTTTTACCAATAACAGAATTATTAGGATAAGCAGTAACAACCTTAAAAGCAAAATCTGGTAAAATCTTTTGATCAAATAAATAAGAACCTTCATTAACAAAAGTACCTAACCATTGATCTTTTGCATACTGTTCAAAAAGGTCTTTATCATTTATTTCAACATTATTACCATCCATTAAACTAAAATTAAATGGATAACCTATACTTTTTAAAACAAGAGCCTTAGTCTCACCATTAAAATTATTAGGTACAAAATTTTTAGAATTAGAATTAATTAAATCTTTATTATTAAATTTCAAGTCAACAAAACCTTCCATCACTATATTATTTATTTTTTTATTAAAAAAATAAATTAGATTAACAAATTATATAAATCTTTCATTTTTAATGCATCTTCATCACGCAAAGGAGTTTCACATATTATAGTTGCTTTAAAATCACATTCAATAAGATTTAAAAGTAAATCTTTAATATTGGGACCGAAACCATCTTCATAAAGATTATGATGCTTAATTTCACCATTATGATTATATTCAATAGTTGTGAAATGACAATGAAGTCTTTGAATATCTAAACCATCTTCAAGTTTGGAAAAAATAGAATTATAATCCTCTTTACTATTTAAAAATCCTCCACCTCGGGCATGAACATGAGCAAAATCAATAGTTGGTTGGAAATGCTCCAAATCTTGACACATACTTATTATTTCATCAATATTTCCTAATTGTGATTTTTTACCTGTGGTTTCTGGTGCAAAAGTATAATTTTCAAAACCTTCTTCTTCACATCTTGCAAGTAATTTTTTATATGATTCCATTGCAATATTTAATGCTTTATCTGGTTTTTGATTAGAATAGAAACCTGGATGGAAAACTAAACGATATGCTCCCATCCATTCTCCTACACGTGCAGAATCTACTAATCTTTCTATTGAAGATTCTATTTTACTTTCATCTTTAGAACACATATTTATATAATATGGACAGTGCATTGAAATTAAAACATCCTCTTTTTTTGATTCTGATTTAAGAATGCTTGCACTTTCTTCACCAATACGTATTCCATGAGATGATTGGTATTCAAATGCTTTTAAACCATTCTGGGATAAGTATTTAGATGATGTGTATGCTGTTCCTTTGTATTTTAAGGGTTTACCTGCTGGTCCAAAAATTATTTTATCTTTCATATAATTTTATTTTTTTTTATAATATTCCCATTGCTTTGTTGGTTTTGCTTATTGATTTTTCATTATCTTTTTCCATTTCACATAATGCCCGTATAGCATCTATGTTTTCTGGTACTACATCTGATTCTTGGTGTACTGCTTGCATATAGAATAATTCATTGTCTACTATGTTTATTGATTCTCTCCATACTGGTATTTCGTATAAATCACTGCGGTTTCTACCTAATTCTTTTGCATATTCCATAAGTTCTGCTGTTGATGTTAATCCTTCTTTTGCATCAACTAATAGTACACGTGATCGTTTTTCGAGTGCTTTTATTACTTCATCTACACTAACTTCGTTGTTGATTTCTATCATTAGGTTGTGCATGTGCATTAGTGTTGTAGGTACGAGTAATGCCATTGTTGTAACATCAATATTTCCCATAACTGTTTTAACATCTGGTCCGTGGTGTGATGGTACACTTGGTGGGTTAGGTACTATAGCATTTATTGGTCCTTTTTTAGGGTCATTTGGATCTGTTCCTCTTCTTACCATAACTGCTCGTACTTTTTTAATGTCTACTAGTGGGTTTAGTGTTGATAGTGTTCTTGTTAGTCCTGTGGTGTTACATGATACTACACGTGTGTAGTCTTTTCCGTATGAGTCATCGTAGTTTGCAAATGAGTTGAATGATATTCCTGTCAGGCTGTGGTCTTCTCCTCCTTGATATATTGCTTTAACTCCTGCTTTTTTGTATTTTTCAAGGTTTTCTTGACCGAATTTTCCTGGTGTGCAGTCAACTACAATGTCTGCTTCTTCTATCATTTCATCCACTGTTCCTGCTGTTTCTATTCCTGCTTCTTTGAATAGTTTTTCTCTTTCAGGTATTGCTGTGTATAGTGGGTAGTTTTTATCTTCGACTGCGGTTCTTGCTTCGAATGTTGGTCTTGTTTTACTTACTCCAATTATTTTCATGTCGTCTTGTGCGCTAACTGCATCAGCAACTCTTTTACCGATTGTTCCATATCCGTTAATAGCTACAGATTTCATTTTAAATATCCTCTAAACAAAAATTAAATATTTTTATAAAAAAAATATTTTTTTTAGTATAAAATTAGTTATATTTTTATTAGTATATAATTTTTAGTTAATATTAGAATATTGGTCTTTTTTTATAAAAAAAGGATAAATAATGTTTTTTTATATGATTATAAAAATTTTATATTATTTATTTTTGTAATTACGAGATTTTTTTAGTATAAAAAAAGAATTGGGTGAATTTTATAATTATATTATAAAATTCTGTTTTTAGTGTGTTTTGAATTTTAGTAGTAGTGATGAGTATACTATTACGAATACTGATCCTACATTGTGTACTAGTGCTCCTGCTATTGGTCCCATTATTCCAAGTATTGCTAGTATCATTGCTATAATGTTTAGTCCTAATGAGAAGCTTATTCCTATGTTTATTGTTTTTAATGTTTTTTGGGATAGTTGTAGTAAGTGTGGTATGTATTTTATTTCGTCGTTTATTAGTGTTACATCTGATGCTTCTATGGATATGTCGCTTCCTATATTTCCCATACTTATCCCTATATCTGCTTTTTTTAGTGATGGTGCGTCATTTATTCCATCTCCTACCATTGCTATTAGTTCATTTTTTTGTTGGCAGTCTGTTATGTATTGTATTTTGTCTTCTGGTAGGCAGTCTGATTTTTTGTGTTTGATTTTGAGTTGTGTTACTATGTGTTCTGTTGCTTGTTTGTTGTCTCCCGTTAGTAGTACTGGTTTTATTCCTTCTTTTTGTAGTGATTTGATTAGTGTTTTTGAGTCTTTTCTTAATGTGTCTGATAGTATTGTCGCACCTATTAGTTGATTGTCTATTGTTGTGTATATTATTGTTGCTCCTTTGTTTTCATATTCTGATGTTTGTTTTTTAAGTTCTTTTGGTATTGTTATATTGTAGTTTTTTAGGAGTTTTTGGTTTCCTGCAAGTATTGTTTTTCTTTGTTGGTTTATTGTTGTTTGTGCTGTTATTCCTTTTCCTATTTTCATTTGAAAATTTGTTATGTTGTGATTGTTGGTGTTTTTGTATTTTTTTAGTATTGCTTTTGCTATTGGGTGTTCTGAGTTGCTTTCAATTGATGTTAGTATTTGTATTAGTTTTGTTTCGTTGTAGTTATATGGTATTGTTTTTAGTACTTCTAGGTTTCCTGTTGTTAATGTTCCTGTTTTGTCGAATACTATTTTTTTGGTTTTTGCGAGTTTTTCTATGGATATTCCATCTTTTATTAGTATTCCATATTTTGTTAGGTTTCCTATTGTTGCCATTATTGCTGTTGGTGTTGCAAGTACTAGTGCACATGGGCAGAATACTACAAGTATTGTTACTGAGCGTATTATTTCTTTTGTAAATATGAATGATATTATTGCTGATGTGAATGCTATTACTACTATCCATGTTGCCCATTTGTCCGCTTGTCTTACTATTTTTACATTTTCTGGGCTTGCTGATTCTACTAGTTTGATTAGTTTTTGTACTGAGCTGTTTTGTCCGTTGTGTGTTGCTTTCATGTAAAATGTGCCGTATAAGTTTATTGTTCCACTGTATATTTCATCATTTGTTATTTTATCTACTGGTAATGATTCTCCTGTTAGTACAGATTGGTCTATTGATGTTTCTCCTTCTATTATTATTCCGTCTACGGGTATTGTTTCTCCAGGTAATACTTTTAGTATATTGTTTTCTTTTATTTGTTCTGCATCTACGATTTCTTCTTTTTCGTTTTCTTTTTTGTAGTTTCTTATTTTTGTTCCTTTTGTTGGTTTGAGTTCTATGATTTTTTTTATTCCGTTTTCTGTTTTTCCTACTGTGTAGTCTTCTAGGAATCCTCCGATTGCCATTATTGTTGATATTTCTCCTGCAGCAAATAGTTCTCCTATTATTATTGAGGATATAATTGCTATTGTTACTAGTACATCTGCTTTTATGTCGAATTCTGTTATTAGTCCTATTGCTGCATCTTTAAATATTGGTATTCCACATAGTAAGATTGCTATCCATGATAGGTCTATTGGACCTATTTTTATTCCTACGAAGCTTAGTATTAATCCAATTATTGAGATTATTATTGAAATTATTGTTCGTTTTTCTTCATTTTTTATTAGTTTTTTTATTTGCATTTTTTTATCACACCTATGTGTATACCCGTATAGGTATATTATTTTTTTAAAAAAAATAAAAAATACATATACCCGTATAAGTATAATGTTTTTGATAAAAAAAATATGAAAAAATTAAATTCTAGAATAATATTCTAAAATAGATGAAACATCAGATAAAGCTTCTTCAGTATCACCTTCTTCAATAGCATCACGTAAACAATGATTCATATGTCCTTCAACTATAATATGTCCAACTTTATGAAGAGCTGATTTTGATGCATTTATTTGCATTAAAATATTCTCACATGGAATATCCTCATCAATCATCTTATCAATAGCATTTAATTGACCTATAATTTTTTTTAATCTTCTGTGAAGATTTTCTGAATCCATACATTCTTTCATCAAAAACACCATATCCCCCATACATATACCCTTATAGGTATATTATTTAACTAACCCTATATAAAACTAACCACCCAAACCTCAAAAAAATATGCTGAAATTTAAAGTAAATTGAAAAAAATCATTTGAACTTAAGTAATATATTACAAAAAACAAACATATAAAACTAACTCAAAAAAAAAGAAAAAAGAATTGCAAAAAAAACTGCAATTCTAAAAAAACAAAAAATATAGGTAAATTTATTCTTCTATACCTAATTTATGAGGGAAATATGTATCAACAATATATTCCAACCCATATTTACTGAATGATTGCTGTTCTGCCTTTTTACCTATTTTAAGCATCTTTTTAATTTCGTTTTGCCAAAATTCGGTTTGGTAACGAGGATCCTTAGATAATTCTTTTAAACGTAAAACATCAATATCTTTTAAAGGATCTGTTGGTAGGTCATATTCAACAATGTCACTTGCAGTAACCCCGATGAATTGTGCATTAGGAGTAGCTAAATCGTAGTTAACATGTGCTAATTTTGCACTACCAGAGATGATAACTTGTGCAATGTGGAATCCCCATGGGTCTCCGTCGTTACAAATGTAGACTGGTAAGTTTAGTTCTGTGTTTAAACGTTTTATGAATCTTCTTGTTGCTCTTGCTGCTTGACCTTTTAGACCGACAATTAATGTGTTGAAACGGTCATATGCATTTTCTTGAACTAATCTGTGGAACATTCCCATGGTTTCCACTGCTAATACTCTTTCAACTCCACAGTCTAGGAAGTCTACTTGGTCTATTGTTGGGCTGATTGTGTAACCAGATTTACCTGCTTTTTTAGCGTTTAATTCAACATCATCATCTAGTAATGTGATATCTCCGTATACTGATGCTCCGTCTTCTTCAGGCATTAGTCCTAAGTCTTCACGTGTTGTTCCTAATGCTACTTCTAAATCTTCTCCAACTGTGTTGGATTCTTGTTGTGTGTTAAATTCAACACCCCATCCTTCGGATACATAGTACATCTCCCTGATTGTTGCTGTTTTTTCTCTTTGTACTAAGTCTTTACAGAAGTTTGCAGTGTATACCATTTGTCCTAGTTTTCTGATTTGTTTAACGTTTCCTAGTGATCTTTTACCCATTCTGTCCCCAAGGACAAAATATTTTTTAGCATCATCATATTTTATGTTACCTGTTCCTCTGGAAGGTATTTCAAGAGAAGGTACTCTATTTTTTTCCACATCACTTATAATATCTTGTCCTAGCGCTTTGAGTTTATTATAAGTTATTTGTTTACGTTTTTCTTTATGGGATACTTCACCATTATTATCTTCTGGCATTTAACTTATTCCTCCTTTATGTCAAATGTGGATTGGCTGTCTTTTGAAGCTTCTTCGTTTATTTCATCCATGGTTTTGTTTAAGTTTGAGCTTTTTTCGTCAACTTTGTAACCGAATTCATCTAGTTCTTCTAGTAAGCTGTCGATTTCTTCCTCTTCTTCCTCTTCTTCGATTGTTTCTCCAAGTAAATCTGCTATGGATCTTCGTGTTACTTTGGATAGTACTTCTTGGTAGTTTGGTACTTCTACTTCTCCAAGTTTTGCTGCTTCTTCTAGGATTACTGGTACGAAGTCTTCGAAGATTTTTGAACGCATTTTCTTTTCTTTAGCTGCTCTTTTTTGTCTTAAGTGTTTTTGGAGTTTTCTTGCTAGTTTCATTGATGCTTGTCTTATTTCGTGTACTATTTCTGGTTCTGGTGATACACTTTGTTTTCCTGTTGAGAGGTATGGGATTTGTGTTGAGATTATGTTTACGAATAATGTTATTGGTGCATTGTCTAAATCTCTTATTCCATATCGTTTCCAGTCTATACTTTTTAGTGCTTCTGTTATTGCACATGATCCTTGGTCGAATGTTAGTGGGACTCTGTTTGCGAATCTTAGGATTTCTGCTTTTCTTTGGTCTTTTACTTGTCTTCCACAGTCTCCTCCGTATGCTATTCCTGCTTCTACTATGAAGGATATTCCTCCTTGGTATGTTAGTGGTTTTCTTGTTATTGATGCTAGGAATTCTGGTTTGAGTATTTGTTTCATACCTTTTTCTATTTGGTCTGATCCTATTGGTATGAGTCCGTCGGTTGGTGGGGCCATGAATTTCATTTCGTCAAAAGCTTTTACTATTGCTTCTGCTTCTTCCCATTTCATGTCTTTTGGTCTTTTGTTTAAGTCCACTCCACTTAGTTCTTGGACTTCTCCTAGTCTTTTTGATGACATACGTGATAGGGATGTTGATAGTAGGCTTTTGAATCTTCTTTTGTCTGTGTTTTGTGATAGTGTGTATAGTTCGTTTGCTGTGATTCCTTTTGGGTGAGGTAGTACTTCTTTTGGCATTGGAGGTATTACATCGGATGCTCTTTTGAATATGTATTTGTGTCCTGATGGGTCTCTGAATGTGATTTTTGCGTGTGGGTTTCCAATCATTGTTCTTCTTATGTATTCGAATGCTCCTTGTTCTGCCATTGAGTAAGATACTTCTTTAAATTGTAGTTCTATGGATACTCCTGTGTGTTCTACTTCACATTTTTCTTTATGGACTAAGTCTCCACGGTTGTTTTTAACGTCCATACGGAATTCCATTTTAACTCCTTTTAATACTCCATCATCCATGTATCCAGACACTACTTTTGCAGATTCCCCTGTAGTCATTTGTGATAAAAGTACACATCCACTACATCCTAGTCCTTGTTGTCCTCTGGATTGTATGTTTCTGAATTTTGATCCTGCGAACATTTTACAGTATACTTCCATTACATAGTCTTCAGGTATTCCTGGACCATTATCTGAGTGTTTTAGTAGGTAATGTTCTTTTCCTAATTGTTTTAAATCTATGTTTATTTCAGGTAGTATTCCTGCTTGTTCTGATGCATCGAAACTGTTTGTTATTAGTTCGTGAAAGACTATTGTAAGTGATCTTATTTTACCTGTGAATCCTAACATTTGTTTGTTTTTTTCGAAGAATTCGGAAGGTGTTAAGTTTACAAAGTCTTCTTCAAACATATCTGTTGCTTCTATTGCCATAAAGTTATTTAACCTCCAGAAAATTTTTAAATATTTTAGTTTTTTTAAAAAAAGATTAGAAAAAATATTAATTTATAATTAAAATATATTTTTAGTAAAAATCATATTAATTACATTAACATATATACATATATTAAATAAAGTATATAAAGTTTTCATTATACCAATATTAATCTAAACAAAAACACCTATAAAAATATAAATAAAACATGCCACATAAGATTTAATTTATATACTAAAAATAATCAATATAAAACAAACCTAAATAAGTACATGTACAAAAAAATATTCTACAAAAATTTACAAAAAAATTTCAAGAATACTGTAAAATATAAATTAATAAAAAATAGTATATGCCATTAACCCTAGCATTTGAAAAGTAAAAAAATAATTAGACTAAAAAAATAATTATTTTAGTCTAAATCATCTCTTAACTGAATTTTATCATCTTCGTCTTCAATACCAACGATAGATTTAAATTCTTTCACTTTTCTATCTTTCTTTTTGTTTTCCAAGAAACTATATACGGATTTATGACGAGAACCGTTAAGTATCATAATCACAGCTTCTTTTGCAACTTCTAAGTTTTCAATCTTTCCAATTATAGAAACTGTTTTTCCATATATTGCCATATCAACATCAGCCATATCCACAATTATTTCACGTGTCCGCCCATCTTTTCCTATAATTCTTCCTTTATAACGGGATAAAGCCTTTTTTGATTTTCCAACAAATAAAGATAATTTAATTACTTCCAAATAATAATCATCATCAGTTAATTTCAATGCAGTATTTGGATTAAATCCTCTACCAATTGCTTTAACTATGTGACTTGTTTTCCATACACCTAATGGATCATCCATATTTTCATTTGGAGAAATTGTTACAGATCCACTTTCACTATCAATATCCAGGTGAGTGTTCGTTATTTTTTCTATATGACTTCTTGTTTCACCATTTGATCCAATAAGAACAGCAACTCTGTCTACTGGGATTTTTAGATAATCAGTTTCTGGCATATTTAAAAACTCCTATAATATTTTTTATAAAAAAATATATAATATACTTTTTAACTTTTAAACTTAAAAGTTTTTATTATTTCAATTGAAATAAAAATTAAATAAAATAAATAATATGAAAAATTAGGAGCATAATATAAAATATCTTGAAATAAGTAAGTTATATTAATTTTTATAGAGAAAAATTAATTCTCTTAATGAATGAATAAAAATAGTGTTTTATAATTTTATATTTAGTTCTTTTTGTATTTGTTCAGGTGTGGTTTCCACTCCCATATTGTTGAATTCTCTATTTATGTTTTCAATATCACGTTCAAGTAGTTCTTTTGCTATTTGATGGTCTTTTACTACTGATTGTGATACATCGATTATTACTGGTTTTTCATTATGATTTAATATATTGAATGTTGAAAGGTCTCCGTGTATTAGGTTTGCTTGGTTTATGAATTTGTCTAGTTCGTTTAATAATTTTTGGAAGAATTCTTCTGGATCTTTTGGTTTTTGTTTTTGTGTTGTTGGTGCTGGTGTGCTCTTGTTTCCTATGAATTCCATTAGTAAAATATTATTTAGTGTGGTTATTGGTTTTGGTACATTTATGTTATTGTCGTGCAATCTTTGTAGATTTCTGTATTCTTTGTTTACCCATGAAGTTATTAGTCTTCTTTTGTTTGTGGATTTTATGTGGAATCTTGGGTCGCCTTGTATGTAGTATTGCATTTTTTTAAAATCTGATGTTGCTATACGGTATATTTTAACAGCGATTGGAGTGTCATCTTCTTTTAGTCCTTTTAGGACGTTAGCTTCTTTTCCTGTGCTGATTTCTCCATTTAAGATTGTGAGGTAGTTTTTGTTAGCTAGTTTGTATAGGTTTTGTAGTGTTGTATCGTCGAATATTTCGTTAGCTACTTTTCTACCGTCATTATCTCTTTTTTTCCGATTCCTTATTTTTTCTAAGTCTTCATCGGCTTTGTTTATTTTTGGATCCATTTTTTAAAGAATTTTTATATTTATTTTTTTTTACATTTTTAGGTAGCCTTTTCGCTCTAGCCAGTTGGATTCTGTTCTTGTGTATCTCCATATTACATCTGCTTTTTCGTTGGATTGGAATTCCCATGGTTTGACTAGAACTACGTCTCCTTCACGTATCCATATTCTTTTTTTCATTTTTCCTGGTATACGTGTCATTCTTATGTTTCCGTCTGAGCATCGTACTCTTATTTTTCCATGTCCCATGATTTGTTCTACGATGCCTGGTATTTCTCCTTTTCTTGGTGTTCTTACTCTTCTGTATTCTTGTTGTTGGTTATTATCATTGTTTGCCAATGTATCGTAATCCTCCTTATTTTTTATTTTTTAGAATTCTTCTTTTATGTAATTTTTTTATACTATACAACTATTTATATAAACTACTTTATAAAACTTATAAATAATTGTATTAGATAAAATTTTTATGGATGTTTTGATTTTTTATGGGTAAAGAGTTTTTAAAAATTGTTGATGTTGTTGAAGCTAAAGAGATTATAAAGAATTTGTTTGATGAATGTTATTCTTGTGAATGTGAGGTTGTTTCAGTTAGTGATTGTGTTGGTCGTGTTTTGTTTGATGATTTTGTTAGTCTTGTTGATTTTCCTCCTTTTGATAGGGCTTTAAAGGATGGTTATTGTGTTAAGGTTGAGGATACTTTTGGTGCTAGTGAGGAGTCTCCTCGACGTGTTCGGATTATTGATACTGTTGAGGCTGGTGATTTTACAAATAAGAGTATTGGTTTAGGTGAGTGTGTTCGTATAAGTACTGGTGCTTGTATACCTGAAGGTGGTGAAGCTGTTTTAATGGTTGAGTTTAGTGGGGAAGATGATGAGGGTTTTGTGTATTTGTATTCTAGTTTAAGTCCTGGAGGAGATATTGGTTTTAAAGGTTCTGATATTAGTAAAGGTGAGATTATACTTAAAAAAGGTGATGTTTTAACTCCTTCTAAGATTGGTGTTGTTGCAAGTCAAGGTGTGGAAAGTGTTAATGTTTATAAAAATCTTAATGTTGGAGTTATTTCTACAGGTAATGAGTTAACTGAGTTAGGTGATGATTTAAGTGTTGGTGGTATTTATGATATTAATAGTGTTATGATTGGGAGTGTTTTGAAGAGTTTTGGTTGTGATTATGGTAATTTAGGTATTGTGGTTGATGATTATGAGTCTATTAAGTCTAAGATTCTTGAAGGTTTAAGTGTTTATGATTTGGTTGTTGTCTCTGGTGGTACTAGTGCAGGTGTTGGTGATAATTTAAGGAAAATTCTTGATGAGTTAGGTGTTGTTTTTATTCATGGTATTAGTGTTCAACCAGGAAAACCTACTCTTGTTGGTATTGTTGATGGCAAGATTGTTGTTGGTTTACCTGGTAACCCTGTTAGTGCTCTTATTGTTTTTAATGTTTTTATTTTACCAGTTATTAAAGGTTTGATTGGGTTAAATACTCAGGAAAGTGATGATTATTTTGAGGGTGTTTTAAATAAGCGTGTGCATTCTCCTGTTGGTCGTGAGCAATATCAGTTAGTTAAATTGTTAAGTGATGGTGGTGTTGAGCCAATATTTAAGGATTCTGGAGCTATTTTTTCTTTAGTATCTGCTGATGGATATATGAAAGTAGATAAAAATACTGAGATGGTTTTAGAAGGAGAGACTGTAAAAGTTAAATTATTTTAAAATATAATAAGAAACATAAAACTATATAGAATTAATATTTTTTTACGAGGAAATTTTTTTATGATAGAAGAGAAAACAATACCAGATCAGAAAATTGCTGTAATGAAAAATAAAGGAACAAGAGAAGATATTGGAGTTTTATTATCTAAATTAAGTGGATGGGTTGAAAATGAATGTATAGAAACTGTTGGAGATTATTTCATGTTATATTACACATTCCCAAAAGAAGATGATGAAACAATAGTCTTTGATATTGGTGTTCCAATAAGTGAAAAAACAACAAATCCTGGTGAAAAAAATATTGAAATTGCTGATTTAATAGAACATACTGTAATTTCTGCTATTCATAAAGGAGACCGTGATAATATACGTGATACTTACGATGAAATCATAAAATTCTGTCAAGAAAATAAATATGATATTATTGGATCTCCTAAAGAGATTTTCATAACCAACCCTTATGATATTAACATTAAAGAACAAATAACAGAAATACAAATACCCGTAATAAAAATGTAGAAAAAAAATAATTAAAATGTGGAAGGGAGGGATTTTGCTTGAAATATGATGAAGAAGTTCAAAACATTAAAATCCAGAAAAAATTGGATAAAATAACAGAAAATTCAACAAAAAAGATAGAAGAAATAGAGAAAAATCTTAACAAGGAAATAAATACCTTCCACAAAACTGAAAACACAAAATTAAATCATAATATCCTAGATAGTAAAGAGAAATTTAAAAGAAAATATGAGAATTTGAAAATAGAATCAAAATATTAAACTTGATATAAAATTTCCTTAAATCCCATAAATTGTGCTAATGTTGAACTTCCAAGCATATCAGGCATTAAAAATGCCATTAAAATACCAATTAAACCAAATATTATACCAATACCCCAAATTATTTTAACTGCTGTTTTTTCCTCAACAGGTTTTCTTAAAACCAACCTAATTAAAGATTTAAACCCATTATCCGGTGATACTAACTTACCATCACTTGATACTTGTGTTGGTTTCTGTTGTGAGCGATTCATAACACCTGCACTATAGAATTTCAAAGCAGCATCAATAATATTTGGAAGTAAAATAATTAAAGCAATAAATTTTAAACGACCAATAAATGCAATAGCTGCAATTGTAGCCCCGATAACTAAAGTCCCAGTATCTCCTGGAAATACTTTTGCAGGGTGCTTATTAAAGTATAAAAATGCTAATAAAGATCCAAGCATACTCATACTAATTATTGCAACATCATATTTACCAAGTATTATACAAGATACTGTTAAAGATATCATTGCTATAACACCTAAACCAGATTCAATACCATTTAAACCTGCTAACATATTTGTTAAATTTGAAGCTATAGATACTGCAATTGGAATAGAAATAATATATAATAAACCAACATTTGGTGGGGCTGCCCATATTAAAGGAATACCTGCAAGAAATAGTAATAATAATTTTTCATATGAACTTAACATTATAAGATCATCAACAATTCCCACTAAACCTACAAGTAAAATAACAAGCAAAACAATGATTAATTGGAAAGTAACTGTTGGGAATAATGTTATTCCACAAAACATTCCAATAATAAAACCAAATAATATTCCTAAACCACCCATTTCTGCAACTATTGGTTTTAATGCTTTATGGATATCTTTACCGATTATATCTGCGTTTTCCAATCTTTTAATAAGATGTGGCATCATATACCATGTAACTCCACAAGATATAAGTCCACAAATTAGTGCTATTACTATTAAAGGTAAATCTGGAATTAAATTTAATGGTCCCATAAGTATCATCCCTATTTTATTATTTCTTATTTAAAATATAATAAACTGTTCTCAATGGAATGTTTAGTTTTTCTGATATTTCTTTTGCTTTATAGTTTTCATTTTTTAATTTAAAAATTTCTTCATATGTTTCATCATCATATTTTCTGTTATAATAATCATTTTTATCATTATCTGAATATTTAGAGCGGAAATAGTAAACTCTTTCTAGTGGGATGTCTAATAGTTTACTGATGTTTTTTGGTGAGTTTCCTTTATTTAGAAGGTTTAATACACGGTTTATTTCTTCTTCTGTGTATTTTTTATTTTCACCCCATTTGTAGTCTATTTCTACTTTAATATCAACTGATTTTAATGCTTCAAAGTAGCGTGAGGGTGTTCTATCATATATGCTTTTAGAACAAGTTATAGTGTTTAAATTTGGATATTCATCTATTAAATCCATTAAGTTTTTTAGTGTGAATGCTTTAGTAACATGCACTCGTGTAACATCTTCAATATTCATAATATTTTTTTATTATTTTTTCTTTGCTAGTTCTAGGAAGTTTTGGGATAATTTTTTAGAACGGTTTGTTCTTGGTTTATCTACTTCGTTTATTTGTTTTAATTCTTTTTCTATTTCGGATTCTTTAACTTTGAATATTTGAGATAGTTTTTTTGTTGATATATTTTCGTTTTTTTGTTTTATTAGTGCTGCTGAGAATATGTTGTGGTTTATGTGTCTGTGGGAGTTTTTTCTTTCGAATTTGAATTTTTCGTATAATAGTAAATCCATTTCTGGTATGTTTATTATTTTTTCGTTTTCGTATTCTGAGAGTATTTTAACTACTTTTGTGGATATTTGGAATATTTGTCTTTGTTGTCTGTCTATATCGTTTCTTAGGTATGGGAATGGTCCTGTGTATCTTTTTCTTTTGTCTGATGATGTTGTTAGGTAGTATTTGAATATGTCCCATGTTATGAGTGTTGGTGCTATCATTGTGAATATTGTGTCTTTTATTGTTTTTCTTCTTTGTATGTCTCTTTCTAGTATTCTGTTTAGGTTTCCGTATTTGTCCATTAGTTCGTTTTCTTTTAGTTTTTCTATTTTTTTGTTTTCTCTCCATTCTTCTATTTCATGGTATTCTGTGATGTTTGTGTTGTCTTCTTTTTTTATGTGTGGTGGTTTGTTTTGGTTGATTTCTTTTATTATTTGGTCGTATTTTTGTAGGTTTTTTATGTTTCTGATGTTTGATTCTATTGCTTTTTCTTTGTGTTTTTCTACTATTTCTTCTGAGTATCTGACATATGCTAGTGCTAGTGCTTTTCGTGTGTGTTTATCGTTTACTAGGCTTGGTTTGGATCTGTGGAAGTCTAGTTTTTCTATTCTGAAGTTTTTACCATATCGTTTTCGTAGTTCTTCTTCGTAACTGTTTGCAAATTCTGAGTCTAGTGATATTCTTTTTGTTGTCCATCTTCCGTTTTCTTTTAGTTTGATTCTTGGGGATACATTTGTTACTACTGATTTTCTTTGTGTTTTTAGTATGTTTAATACTTTTTTTAGTGAGTTTCTACCCCAGTTGGATAGTTGGCTCATTAAAACCATGTAGTTTCCTGAAAGTGGTAGGTATTTTAGTATTTCTAAACGGTATACATTGGTTTCGTTTATGATGAATTTGAATTCTGTGCTTTCACAATCACATTTTCTATTTTTTGACCAGTATTTGCTTGGACGGTATTTTTTATTGCATTTCATACATTGTAATTGTGCGTAGGATTCTAGATTTCCTAGTACTATTTTATGTGCATCTATTGATGCTTTTATACGGTCAAGTATGTTTTTTTTGGTTGTTGCTTTTATACGGAAGTGGTGATTGTGTCTAGCTAGTTCGGATGAATCGTCTAAATCATTTTCTGTTTGTGAGCTTATTCCATATTTGTTTAAAGATCTAAATGGTGCGGAGTATCCACTTAAATCCATTTTTTCTTTAAAGGATTGTAGGTATTGGAGGTTTTCATTGATTTGTCCGTAAACCTTGTTAAACTCGTCAAGAGAATTTATTTTAAAGTCAGGTTTGTTCTTATCAATATTGTTTAAGAACTTTTCTGCTTTTAGTATTAGTTTTGATTCATCCATTATTCTTTAAAAATTATATTATTTTTTTTATTGTATTTCTTCTCCAACATTTACTGGTTCTTCTGGTACTAGTAGTGCTGCACTTTCACCTGATGCTAATAGCATACCTTGTGATTCTACACCGAATAGTTTGGCTGGTTCAAGGTTCACTAGTACTGTTACTTTTTTATCTATTAATTCTTCAGGTGCGTATCTTTTAGCTAAACCTGCAACGATTTGCACTACTTTATCACCAATGTCTACTTGTAATTTAAGTAGTTTGTTTGATTTTTCAATTTTTTCTGCTTCTTTTATTTGTCCTATTCTTATTTCTACTTTATCAAAGTAATCTATACTTATCAATTCATTCACCTCAGTGTTTTCTTCTTCGTTTTCTTTTAAGTTTTCATATAATTTTTCTTTTTCTTTTTCTATTACCTTATCTTCAATTTTCTTGAATAGTGGTTTTGGTTTATTAATACTGTGACCTACTGGTAATAGTTCCTTTGTACTATCCCAATTGTCAAGTACTGGGATGTTTAACGTTTCACTTATTTTATCTGCTGCACGTGGCATATATGGTTTTAATACTGTGCTTAACACTTTACATAGTTGATTACAAAGGTATAGGGTGTTGCTTGCAACCGTCATATCATTTTTAACTGCCTTCCATGGTTCTTGATCATTGAAGTATTTGTTTGCAAGTTTACTTACACGGAATATTTCAACTAAACCATCACGGAATTTATAATTTTTTATAGATTCCCCAACAGTTTCTGGTAGTTTTTCAATTTCTTCTTGGAATTTTTTATCCAAATCTGATGGATTTTTAAATTCTGGTACTTCTCCATTGAAGAATTTGTGAGTGAAAGTAAAAGTACGATGTAGGAAGTTACCTAATACATCTGCTAATTCATCATTAACTCTTCTTTGAAAATCATCCCAACTAAAATCAGTATCTTTGTTTAATGGAGCATTAATAGTTAAATAGTATCGTAGTAAGTCTGAATCAAAATCTTTGATAAAATCAGATACCCAAATAACCCATCCTTTACTAGTACTCATTTTCTTACCTTCAAGAGATAGGAATTCTCCTGCAAAAATATTATCTGGTAATTTACAGCCATATCCTTTAAGAAGTGCTGGCCAGAATATTGAATGATGGTAAATAATATCTTTACCTATAAAATGAACAACATAATCATTCCAATAATCTTCCCATTTTATTCCAGTTTTACGTGACCATTGGGCTGCAGATGAGATATAACCCAGGAATGCTTCAATCCAAACATATAAAACTTTACCTTCTGCATCATCTAATGGTACAGGTATACCCCAGTTCATATCACGAGTCATAATCCAATCTTTTAAACCTTCATTAATCCAGTTTAGAGCGTAATTACGAACATTAGCAGGTAATTCTTCATTATTTGTTATGTATTCTTTTAAAACATCAGTAAAACTTGATAATCTGAAAAAATATTGTTTAGTTTCACGTATAACTGGTGTATGGCCACAAGTTAAACATTGTGGTTCTTCTAAATCTGTTGGTTCCAAGTGACGGCCACAAGACTCACAATGATCTCCTCTTGCACCTTCAGAGCCACAAACTGGACAAATTCCTTCAACATAACGATCAGGTAAAAATTTACCACAATTTTCACAATACAATTGTTTAATATTTTCTTCATAAATATAATCCTTATTATATAAGTCTAAAAAGAAATTCTGACCAATAGTATAATGTAATTTATCACTAGTACGTGTGAAACTATCTAAAGTAATATCACAAGATTTAACATCTTCTACAATCATATCATGATAACGTTTAGCTATTTCAATTGGTTTTTTACCTTCACGATCTGCTTGAACAGCAATAGGCGTACCATGTTCATCAGTAGCGCAAACCATTAAAACATCATTGCCAGCCATACGATTATATCTTGCATAAATATCTGCTGGAATATATGTAGAACGTAGGTGTCCTAAATGACAGGGACCGTTAGCATAAGGTAATGCACATGAAATAAAAATCTTAGACACTAAAATTCAAACCTCCACAAAAAAATATAAAAAATTTTATTATATAATAATATATTTATTAATAAATCATAAAATATAAACATTTACATAAACACATTGAAACTATTGCAAAAAAATAGTAACAAATAAAAAATAGATTTAAAAAAGGTTAAAAATAAAAAAATAAAAATAAAGATATGTGAAAAATAGAAATAAAGAAAAATAATATTTTTTTAGTAAATTCTTTTAATACCATTTATTTTATCAAAATCACTATCATAACTCAATATTTTATTAACTTTATTATCACCCATAGTTTTTAATATCGCACAATCTGAATAATTTATTGCACCGTTATAATAATGATATATATTAATTGCTTCTTCATAATCATTTTTTTTAAGATATTTAATTTCCATCATTTCATTTATTAAATTAAATATATCCTTAAGATTAATCCTTTTCTCATAACGTCTAAGTCCATTTAATGTTTCTGATAGAACAATATTATTTATTATACGATATTCAGTCATATCTTTAGAAATCTCACGAGACCTTTTATTATTCTTTTCATTTTCAATTAAAAGTGAAATTAAAAACGATGAATCTATAAAATACAATCAATAGTCACCTCTTCCCACATTTTTTTTAATTTCAACAGCATCAACTTCTTCATTAGCAATCACTAAACCTGCTAAATCAATCAAATCACGTTGTTTTTTAATTTTGATTATTATTTCATCATCATGGGATTCCCATGTTAATTTATCTTCAACATTTATATCGTGTTTCTCACGTATTGCTTTAGGAATGTAAATCTGAAATCCTTTATATATATTAGTTTCAATCATAAAAATCACTAATCCTAATTATATTAGTTTTACTATATAAAATTATAATTTTTTATAATATAAATTAAATAATATTATAAAAAATAAAAAACCTAAAAATAAATTTTTTATAATATAAATGTTATACTCTAATTTAAAAAATAAAGAAAGAAATAAAAAAAAGGTTTAAAATAAAAAAAAATAGGAAAAATAAAAAGTAAATAATGAAAATAAAAAATATTATTGGATTAATTAGTAGTATTGGTTTCTGTTAGTCCATGCTTGATAAACAATAAACACTCCCACTAATAATAATACGATTTGCGGAATTAAACTAAATAATAAATAAGGTATTATTCCAATTTTAGCTAGTATCCATAGTATCGCATAGATTATGATAATTATTCCTACTAATAATAGTATTTTATTGAATAAATTTCTGTAATTGTGTATATCAAATGGTGGCAAAAGACTTTAACACTCCTATTTTATAATTTTGGTTCCTTCATCTGTGCCGATTATCACTATATCTACCATTTCTGTGAATATTCCGTTTTCAACTACTCCAGGTATGGTGTTTAGTTCTTTTTCTAGGCTTATTGGGTTTGGTATTTCATTGAATTCTGCATCTATTATAAAGTTTCCATTGTCTGTTATTACTGGTCCGTCTTTTTTAACTCCCATACGTACTTTTGATTCTACGTCCATATCTTTTAGTGTTTTTTGTACTTGGTTTCTTGCTTCTTTTATTACTTCTAATGGTACGGGTGTTTTTCCTAGTATTGGTACTTCTTTGGATGCATCTGCTATTATTATTAGTTTTTCTGCTGAGTAGTCTACTATTTTTTCTAGTGTGTGTGCTGCTCCTCCACCTTTTATTAGGTTTTTTTCTGGGTCTATTTCATCTGCTCCGTCTACTGCTATGTCTATTTGGTGTTCGTCTAGTGTGGTGCATGGTATTTGGTTTTCTTTTGCAAGTAAAAATGATTGGTAGCTTGTTGGTATTCCTTGTATATTTTTCAGGTTTCCTTCTTTTATGCGTTGGCCTAGTCTTTCTATGAAGTAGTGTGTTGTTGATCCTGTTCCTAATCCTACTATTTGGTTGTCTTCTATTAAGTCTGCTGCTTTGTATCCAGCTTGTTTTTTAGCATTCAATTTTTTATTCCACCCATTATAATTAATTTTTATATTTTTTTTAGAATCTTGCAAGTATTTTTTTTAAGAATCTTTTGTCTTTACATTCGGGTGATTCTCTTAAATCTTTTGCAATTGTGATTTTGTCTCCTTCTTGTAATCCTTCTGGGAAACATAATTTATAATTATTACATTCTTTGAATTCACATTGATTTTTTGTGTATATGAAGTTTGAGCCTTCAAAAACTTTATGTGAGTCGAAATACATTTCTATATCTGCTAGTGATATTTCAACTGGTACTACTATGGAGTCTGTTAGTTGGCATTTTAGTTGTGAGTCTTTAATATCTTTTATGATGTATTTGCGTCCTTCTTCTAGTGAGTCTACGCAGGTTGCTTTGAATCGGCATGTTTCACATTCTTCGGCTTGTCCTTGGAATATGAAGCTGTTGTCTTTTTTTGCCATTAGTTGTCCAATTAAAGTTATCATGTTATGACTCCTGTTTTTATTGCTAATTCTTCTGCTGCTTCTCGTGATAGTCCACGGTCTCCTAGTATTGTGTATCGGTTACGTATGGTGTGTGCTATTGTTAGTGCTTCTATTATCTCTTCTTCTTTGATTTTTAATTCTTTAGCTGTTGTGGGTGCTTGTACTTTTTTTAGACTGTTTTGTATGAATTTCCAGTTTCCTCCGTGTAGGCTCATCATTAGTATTGATCCTACTCCACATTGTTCTCCGTGTAGTGCTGGATGTTTTGCTATTTTGTCTAATGCATGAGAGAATAGGTGTTCTGATCCTGATGCTGGTCTGCTTGAGTTAGCAATGCTTATAGCAACTCCTGTACTGAATAGTGCTTTGGCAACTAGTCGTACACTTGCTTCGAGTCCTGGTTTAATATCATCTGCACTGTCTGTAATTAGTTGTGCTGTCATGTTTGCTAGGCTTGCTGCTGATTTACTGTATTCCTCGTTTTGTAATCTTCTTGCTAGTTTCCAGTCTAGAACTGCTGTGTAATTAGATATAACATCACCACAACCTGCAGCTAAGAAACGATATGGAGCATTATTGATTATTTCAGTATCAGCCACTACTGCAATTGGAGATTGTGCTTTAACAGAAACACTACCTTGATTGTTTTTAATTGATGCTAAAGGTGATGTGATTCCATCGTGAGATGCTGTGGTTGGAACTGATAAAAAGTAGGTTTCTTTATCTGTTGCTGCTAGTTTTGCAACATCAATTATTTTACCTCCACCAACACCTAGTACTATTGTTTTATCTGAAATTAAATTTTTAACTTTATCCACACTTTCTTGTGTTGCAGAGTCAACTTTAATATAGTCTGTGCTGAAGTTAGCCTCATTTAAACTATTTATAACTTGGCATCCTGCAATTTTGTATGTGGTGTTTCCACAAACAATTAGTGCATCATCATAAAATCTTAAATCAGTACATATTTTTCCAATATTATTTATTATGTTTGGGCCAATATGAACTTCTCTGGGTAGTTGAATTTTTTTAGAGCTCATAAAAAATCAAGACAATAATTATACTTTTTATAATAGTATATTTGGATTTTAAATATTTAAAATTATAGAAAAACTGTTAAAAAATATTAAAAAATATTACTACATGTATATCATAAAGATGAAATAATAATAAAAATGAAATACAACTTAGAAAAATGAAAGAAACCTTTAATAAAAATATATGAAAATATTCTAAGATTCTAAAATAATTAGTGTAGAATTAATTTAAAAAAAGTAAAAAAATGTGGAGAAAAATTCTCCACAATTTATGTGTTTCAAAAAAATTTTATACAAATTTTATGCAGCTGCTTTAACTGTGATAGTAGTATCAGCTTCTGCACCGTCAATTACATAAGGTTCGGTA
>CAZJLS010000019.1:0-27231 GCA_964547125.1 uncultured Methanobacteriaceae archaeon
GCATTCTGTTGTGTAGTCTTTCATTTGGTATTTTTCTATTTTTACTGGTCTTCCACAGTTTGGACAGTTTTTTAGATGGTATTTTGTTTTGCTTTGTGGTTTGTATTCTCTGAATATTAGCCAGGATAGTGTTTCCATTAGGGTTTTTTGGGTTTTTGTTTTCATGAAGTGTTCGTATAGGCTGTGTCTTATGCTGTTTTTTAGGTTTTTTTGTTTTTTGTAGATTATGTTTTTGGTTGGTATTGTGAAGTTGTAGGAGTCTATGTTGTGTAGTTTTCCTATGTCTGTTTTTCCTATGAATGTTTGTTCTTGTAGTTTTTTTAAGTCGTCTAGTTGGAAGTAGTTTACTCCGTATCTGAAGAATGCCATGGTACTTGATGGGTATGATTGTCCGATCATTATTTCGTTGTATCCGCCGTCTATTGCTAGTATTTTTTTTATGGGGTTGTTTTTTGGTGTTTGTATTTTTTGTATGTTCATTTCGTTTTTTAGTTCTTCGTTGGCGTGTTTTGGGTAGTAGCAGTCTTTTAGAAATTCGTTTATGTCTTTGTCTAGGATGAGTGGTGTTTGTGATGAGTGGCTTGCGTATTCTGCTGGTTTTAATCCTTTTGTGTAGCTCATGTTGTTTGTCCTCCGAATTTGTTTATTTGTACTGGTACTACGAATGGGTTGGAGTATGTTTTCATTCTTACGAATCCTTTGTCTTGTGGTGCGAATCTTCTTAGTGTGTCTAGGAAGTCTTCGAAGTCGTAGAATTTTCTTAGTTCGTTTAGTTCTTCTGTGTTGTTTAGGTGTGATATGAACCAGTTTTGTGTGTTTTTTAGTATGTTGCTGCTTATGCTGCTTACTTCTTGTGTTGCGTATACTAGTCCTAGGTTTAGTTTTGCTCCTTCTTTTGCTATTCTGTTGTATATTTGTTGTAAGTTTTGGTCGTCGTGTTTTGGGAATAAGTTGTGTGCTTCTTCGAAGTAGAATTGTATTGTGTTGTTTTTGATGTTTTTTATGAAGTTGTTTATGCTGTTTTGGAATATGTGTTTGCATATTCTTTCACTGTAATCGCTTTGTATTTCTTGGTTTCCTTGTGATAGGTCTACTATTACTATTTTTCCGTCTCTTAGGAATTTTATTATTTCTTTTTTGTAGTTGTCTGTTGTGGTTGTGTGGTAGCGGTTTAGTACTTCTAGGTTTTTGTATCCTCTTAATGTTTCTTGGTCTGTATTTTTTTTACATCTTGTTAGCATTATTAGTAGGTTTTCTAGGTCTTTGTCTATCCATGCTTTGTTTTTGTGGTATAGGGGGTATGTTTTGAAGTATTCGATTTCGTTGTGGTGTTGCCATAGTCTTGTGAAGAATTCTATCGCATCTTCGTAGCTTATTCCGTTGTTTGGGTCGATTCCTATTAGTGGGTCGGTGGTTAGTTGTTTGCTTACGATGAATCTTAGTTTTGGTTTGTTTCCGTATTTGTCTGTTGGTGGTTTGAATCCTGCTAGGTATAGGCAGCATAGGTATGCTGCTTCTTTTCTTTTGTATCTTCTTTCTGCTGCGAAATATTTTTCTTTGTCTTCTTGTGTTAGTCCTATTTCTTCTGGTTTTTCTGGTTCTTTTAGGTCTATGCTTATGAAGTCTTCCATGTATCCTGATTGGCTTGTTTGGGATAGTTTTGCTTTTATTATTTGGAATCCTTCGTTTATGTCGTGGTAGAAGTTTGCTCTTAGTGTTTTGAATCCTTCTTTTTCTAGTACGCTGTATCTTACTACTTTTTCTTCTCCTAGTATGTCGTATATTGCTGTTCCTTCGTCTTGTTGGTTGTTGTTTGCGTATTCTCCGTTTATGTCGAATATTATTTGCCCTATTGGGTTTTCTTCTGTGTTTAGTTTGTCGGTTAGTTCTATTATTTGTTTTAGTGTGTTTGATTTTCCTGTTCTTGTCATTCCGAATAGGGCTGTTCTTTTTCCTATGAAGTCTTCGCTTGATACATATACGTTTGCTTTGTCTCTTTTGAAACTGGTGCTGCTACTGTATTTTACTTTTCCTATTGTTACTGGTGTGTTTTTTTCTGTTTTTTCACATATGCCTAGGTTTACTATTGCTTCTAGTGCTTTTCCTTTTGGTTTGTATATGGTGTAGTTGCTTGGACTGTAAAAATTATCTATATCTGAACCAAAGTATATTTCTCCGTCTTCTGTTTTATGAAATGATCCTAGTACATTGCATTCTAATCCTGAGAAACTGAATGCGTATCTTGTTAGTGGATCCATTTGGTTTTTTTCGGTGGTGTTTGGTTCTTTGTAGTATTCGATTAGGGTGGTGAATATTTCTTCTTGATTGGGTAATGGAACTTGTTTCATTGCTCTTAGGAGTATTGCTTCTGGATATTCTTCATTATTATCATAGTATGCTAGAAGAAATGTTCCTTTCGGTATTCCATTTACTCTTTCTTTGCTTTCATCACCTATGAGTATGTTTGCTTTTGTGTAGTCTAGATAGAATGGTTTTCCAACCATGTCTTCTTTTTTTATTGTGAATATATCATTTTTGTTTAGTTCAAATTTTTGGTTCATGATATACTTCACCCCCATGCATTATTTTTAGGGTGAAATTTTGAAAAAAATATTTTTTGAAAAAAACTTGTTGTTTTTGTTTTTGTGCTTTGCTAAATACATTATATTTTAACAAGTCTTTTTCTTGTCTTTTATTTTTTTTATATAAGTGAATTACCTAGTTACTTTTATTGTAGTATATATAATATAGGAGTTTTCCGAGCATTTGAAAAGTAATATTTTTTGATTTTGTTGGTTTGTTCTTATTTTTTGTTTATTTTTTGTTTTTTCTTTTGTTTTTTGTTTTTGTACCTAAATTTTTCTTTTGTTTTGTGTTTGGTTTGGTTTTTTGCTTTTTGTTTTTTGTGTGGGTTTTGTTTTTTTGTTTTTAATTTTATATTTACATATCATAATATTGTGATATGAAAATATTTATATATTATAATATAACAAATTATTATCTAGATATTAAAAAATTTAATGTGATTTAAAATGGCCGATGAAAACAAAAACAATGAAGATGTATGTGAAATATACTGTACACACGAAGAAGCAGTTGAACATGTAAAAAACAAAATGATTGAAGAAGACCAATACTCGGAATTATCAGAATTCTTCAAAATATTCGGAAACCCAACAAGACTAAAAATAATATCACTTCTTGTTGTGGAAGATTTATGTGTATGTGATATCTGCGAAGCATTAAATTTAAACCAAACCACAGTATCCAATCAACTAAGAATACTAAGAGCAAACAATATGGTAAAATACCAAAAAGAAGGCAAAATGGCACGATACTCCCTAACAGACCTTCACATAGAAATGATATACAAAATAGGTTTGGAACATATCTTAGAATAAAAAAAATAAAAAAGTGATCCTTATGGAAAACCGATGTTATAATCCAGATTGTAATAATATATCCTGTTTCAATCCGGCCCATTTTAATTTCATATGTTTCGATTCAAACTGTAAAGACAAACACTGTGAAATAAACGAACACTACAATATAGAATTATTAAAAGAATTTCAAAAAAACAATGATCTAAGCATTTACGACCACAGAGAAGAAATAGACTACGATGAAGATGTAGATATAAACATTTGTGGATGTCCAGACTGTGCAGACGATGACCATAATCATGAAAATGACCATCATCACCACGATCATGAACATTTTCATGAAGATGCAGACATTTGTACAGATTCTACCTGTAATTGCAATGAAGAACATCACCATGGCCATCATCACAATCATGAACATCACCATGGCCACGAGCATTTTCATGAAGATGCAGACACTTGTACAGATTCTACCTGTGACTGTCACGACCACGATGATGATGTGGATATAAGTATATGTGGATGTCCAGACTGTGATGACGATGAAGAAGAAGAGGAAGAACTATTAAAAGAAGGAAAACCCTTAATATATAACAGACCAATACAAATTATAGTAAGTAGTGGAATACTATTCGGTTTAGGTCATCTTTTAGAATTTTTATCATTTAACACAAACGTAACAAATGGAATATTTATAATATCTGCATTAATTGCAGGATACCAAATAGCAATATCCGCATACAACTCACTAGTTAAAAGACACAGGATAGGACCATCACTTTTAATGTGTATAGCATGTGCAGCATCATTTATCATAGCCCATCCTGAAGAAGGTGCAGCAGTAGCATTTTTATACTTCATAGCAGAATTTTTAGAAGATTACTCAGAACACAGGGCAAAACACTCCATAAAATCATTAGTAGAAATAGCACCCGAAACAGCAACAATAAAAAACGGTGAAAAAGAAGAAGTAAAAAAAGTAGATGATGTAAACTTAGGAGAAATTGTAATAGTAAAACCAGGAGATAAAATTCCACTAGATGGAAATATAATATCTGGAACTTCATCAATCAACCAAGCATCAATTACAGGAGAAAGCCTACCTGTAACCAAAAAAATCGGAGACGAAGTATTTTCAGGAACAGTAAACCAAGACGGATACCTAGAAATCGTTGTAACTAAAAAAGCAAAAGACAGTGTAATCTCAAAAATCGTAACACTAGTTAAAAGATCACAACTACACCGCTCACAAACAGAATCAATAGTAGACAAAGTTGCAAAATATTACACGCCACTAATGATAGTAATGACAGCATGTGTTGCATTCATACCACCAATATTTTTTGCTCAAGACTGGAACCAATGGGTATACAGAGCACTATCACTAATGGTAATATCATGCCCATGTGCATTTTTAATATCCACACCAATAGGTATGGTATCAGCAATAACTGCAGCAACAAGAAAAGGAGTTTTAATTAAAGGAAGCTCATACATTGAAGAAATGAGAAACGTCAAAGCAGTAATATTTGATAAAACAGGAACATTAACTGAAGGAAAACTAGAACTAGATGAAATAGAAATAATAGACAACAACTACTCTAATGAAGACATAATAAGTATTGCAGCATCACTTGAACATAATTCAAGCCATCCAATTGCACAAGCAATAATAAATTATGCAACATTAAATGATATAAAATATAATAAAACAGAAGACTTTAAAAACATTCCAGGAAAAGGAATAATAGGAACAATAAACAACCAACAATATTATGCAGCAAATGAATCATTAATAGAAGGAAGTAAATTCGAAATATCACAAGAAGAAATAAACAACTACTCTAAAGAAGGAAAAACAGTAATTTTTATAGGAAACTCAGAAAATCTAATGGCAATATTAACAGTATCAGATAAAATAAGAGATAATGCAAAAGATGTAATATCTGATTTAAACCAACAAGGCATACAAACAGTAATGCTAACAGGAGACAACAAACTAGCAGCAAACAACGTTGCAAATGAAATAGGAATAAAATACACCTACTCTAACTTACTTCCAGAAGACAAACTAAACATATTAGATACAATCAGAAACAAATTTGGTGAAGCAGCAATGATAGGTGACGGTATAAACGATGCACCAGCATTAGCAAGAGCAAATATAGGAATTGCAATGGGTGCAGCAGGATCAGATGTAGCAATCGAAACTGCAGATATTGCATTAATGCAAGATGATATATCAAAACTCCCATACCTCCTCACTTTAAGCAACAAAACAATGAGAATAATTAAAGAAAATATATCACTTGCAATTATAATCAAATTCCTCTTTGTAATACTTGCAATATTAGGATTAGTAACATTAATGATGTCAGTTGGTATAGGAGATTTAGGTTTAACATTATTAGTTATCCTAAACTCATTTAGAATAGGTTTGGTAAAAGATCCACTATTCTAAAAAAATTTTTTCCTTTTTTTTAGAAATTAAACATCATCAAAAAAAGACAAGTTTTTTATAATTTAAATAAAATATTAATATAATAGAAAAAAAATCACATAATGCTATTTTTTAAAGGGGTCTGTAGCTCAGTCTGGCCAGAGCGCTTGGCTCTTAACCTTGTTGTCGCGGGTTCAATTCCCGTCAGACCCGTTTTTTATTCTTAAAATCAAATCTTTTATAAATTATCTAGAAAAATTAATATTAAACATAATATAAAATATAAAAATATGAATGAAATAGAATGGTTTAAATTTGAAAATAAAGACAGAGACTTCCCATTTTATAAACACAATCCAAGAATATCAAAAAAAGGATGGTTTATATTATGGATATCAGTATTTCTAGCAGTTATTGCTTATGCATTAGTAGGGGAAGTATGTCCTGAAATTATTGCAAGCATTATTTTTGCACTAATATTAGTAATACCAGTTTTATACTTTTGTAATTGGGATTTAAGTCTTTTATTCCAAAAACCAAAATTAAAAGAAATTGCTTTAGCAATTGGACTATTTGCAGGATATATAATTTATGCAATGGTAATGGGTGAAGTACTATCATTTTTAGGATTTTTATCTGATGAATCAATGGTAAATATTTCTATAGATGCATTGTTTATTATTTCACTATTTTTCAGCTTAATGGCTGAAGAATTAATAAAATTCATACCGTTCATGTTTTTTATGAGATTATTTTATAAATATTCTAATAATCGTAAATTAGCAATTATTGTATCAATGTTGCTTGTTATGGTAGGTTTTGCATTAATGCATTTTACAGGTTTCCAATTTTTAGTATCTGTTTTAGTAATACAAGGTTTTGGATCTATATTTGAATTTTATGGTTATATTAAAACAAAAAATCTTTTAATATCTTACATAACACATTTAACAACAGATGTTTTCATTTTTATGGCAATATTATTAGGTTTTTAGATGATAAAAATTATATTAACCTTGTTTGGCTTGTTATAAAAGTTTCTTGTTTGGCTTCTTTTATAATATCCTCTTTTTTAATATTTCCTATAAGAAGTGGAGATTTAGGGGAGTGTTTTTTATAATTTTTCATCACATCTCTTTTTTTATTATTTGCATAACAGTATTTACATAAATTAGGACAAGTGTTGTATGCTCCAATATCTCTTGTTTCTATGCAGTGACAATTTTTTCGTATTCCTTTATGTTTTAAAGGTTTAAAATTAATATTGTTTGATTTACTTAATTGGTTAAGTGTGATACAACCTGAATTTTCAATATTATATTGTTTGTATTCTGTTTTTGTTGCACAGGTTTGTATTTTGATATTGTTTTCTTTTGCAATTTCACCTATTTTTTTTACAATTTCTATTGTGTCTCTTTTTTTTAGGTTTATTATTTCTGACATATTTGTATCTAATTTTTTATACATATCTACAAAACTAAAAATACAGTTATTAACATCTCCTTTTAAGTTTTCACATAAATATTTGAATGTTTTAACATGTTTTTCTATGTTGTATTCTTCGGTTAGTAGTATTGGGTCATATCTCCAAGTTATTTTATTTCCAACTGTTTCTTTTAATTCTTTTAAGGTGTTTATACTTTCTTCGATACTTGGAACTCCTGGTTCTATTTCATTTCCATATGCTGTGATTGTATAATAAAAGTATGTGTTGAATTTATCTGTAATCTGGTTTATTTGATTTAATAGTGGTTTGTAGTTTTTTGAACAGAATATTACACAATCTACAAGTTCTGGTTTTAGATAGTATTTGCTTATTTGTTTTGGATACATTGGATTTCTAACTAATACATACTCTTCATTGAAACGATTTATTAACCATTTATGGTAGTATTGTGCAATATCTGTTCTATTTCCAGTGTTTATTAGCATTTATTTATTATCCTTAGATTTTAGTTTCAGTATAACTAGTTCTGAGTCAGTACCCCAGCGCATTGGATAATCCATTACTCCAACACCTGTTGTAACATGTAAATAGTAATTTTTATCTTTAATTTTTCTTTTAAAAAGACCCATATTGTACATTAATATATTTCCAAACCATATGACTGGATAGAATTGCCCTCCATGTGTGTGGCCTGAAAGTTGTAGGCTGAAACCTAAATTTGAGAATTCTTCCCAGTTTTGGGGGACGTGGTAAATTATTATATTTTCTTTATCATTTTTTATAAAAGATTTCAATTCATTTCTACTTACAGTTTCAATTTCTCCAAAACTGTATGTTAGACCAAAAATGTTTAAATCTTTATATTTGTAGCTTTCATTGTTTAGTATTGTGATTTCAGCATTTTTACATGCTTTGTATACATTTTTAATTCCTGGATAAAAGTCGTGATTTCCTGGAGTAAATAATATTGGTATTTTTACTTCTTTTAAGGCTAGAAAGTCATCTTCTTTTATAATACTTGATCCATCAGCTAAATCTCCTGAGATTATTGCTAAATCACATTCATTTGATAATTCTTTTAGTTTTTTTGAAAGTTTGTTTATAATTTCTCCGTGTCTTATACTTCCAAAATGAACATCAGAAAAATGAACAATATTTATGTCTTCATTTAAGTTTTCTAATTCAATTGTTTTCTTATTGACTATTAATTTATGTGCTTTATAAAAGTTATAAATTCCAATAATTAGTATTACAATTAATGAGGAGTAAATAAATGTTATTGGAACTGGTGTTATTATATTTAATAGGTAAATTATTATTAAATCAAATAAGATAAATAGTGAAGTCCAAATCCAAAGTCCACTTATTTTACTTAAAGTACGTGTTATTAGTCTTGATTTCTTTTCTTCAAATAGCATGGGTGTGATATTTAAAATAGCAAATAATATGACAATTAATAGTATGTATAAATCGTTTATTCCTCCAAAAAGTAAAAATAAGTATTTTAAAAGGAAAAATTCAAATATCATATATAATGGTGTGGATATAATAACTCTCCGTGTTCTAAAACTCATTTTAACTAACCATATTATTTTTAAATTATTAAATTAAATTAATTAGCTTAATATTTATATATATTTTTGTAAAAAAAAATTTCACAATATTTATATAATATTAATAAAAAAAATTAGTTTATATTTACTTAAAATTAAGATTTTATTGTTTATGTTTTTGGATAATAAACATAAAATATTATTTTTAACTATTTTTTAGTTACAAAATATAATTTAATCTTATTTTTTTCTAAAAGTCATTTACTTGGAGGAATATATTAAAGTTTAATTTGTATTGGATTTTTAGTTTAATTTTTTAATATTTTTGTTAGAACAAAAAAAATTTTATTATAATTTTTTCCAATTTCATACTTAATATAATCTGTCTGTCAAGAAAGATATGGGGTATTTTTTGGTAGAGATATTATATTATAAAAAAAGTTGAGAAAAAATAGATAAAAATTTTAGTATGGAATTTTATTATGATTTGTTCTATTTTTTTGTTTTTTTTTAATATAAAAAGACAAAAAATTAAATGGTGAAATTTATTATGAAATTAGGTAAAGAATCCTTGATTATAATTGCAGTAGTTGCAATTATTGTTGTTGTTGCAGCTGTTGGATTTTTCGTATTTTCTGGTGGACAACCTGACATAGTTTATGAACCTTATAGTTTCTATGGTTGTACATTTGATCTTCCAGAAGGTACTGAAATGTTAACAGAATTTAATGATACCAGTAGTGGTGGAGTACAAATTGACACTTATGGATTTAATTATATTTCCAATAATAGAAATATTTCTGAGTATAATGAAAGTTTCTATGTGGAACTTGAAATTGCTCATGGTGGAAATATAATTGATTCTGTTAGTCAATATGTAAGTAATGTTGCTGAAGATGGAGCTGTTAAAGAAGGAACTTATGGTGATTGGACTATTATAAATATTGATAATTATACTTCTACTTATAATTATCCTGGAACTTATTTCTTAGTTCGCCAAGATGGTTCTAGTTTCATTAATCTTTGTGGTGACAATTTAGATATTCTTAAAGAAATTGCAGATTCATATAAATCAGCATAAATTAAGATGAATTTTTTTCATCTTTCTTTTTTTTAGGAGGTTTTTTTTATGGAAGGAAATGATCCTCAAATGAATCAAATGATGTTATTGTCTCAGAAAAAATCTGTAGGGATTGCTGTTTTATTATCTATACTTATTTTTGGTTTAGGTTTTGCATATCTTAAGGATTTTGAGAGATTTTTAGTATTTTTCATATCTGCATTAGTTGTATCTCTTGTAAATGTATTTTTAATACTTCAATTTAATGTAGCATTAGCTGGAGTTATTTATATATTATTATTTGTATTCTATATTTATCAGATTATTAGAACTTATCAAGCTGCTAAGGATTATAATAATAAGATTATGATGGATGCAATGAATATGTAATAATATTTTTTTCTATTTTTTTTGTGAGATTTTTTTTCTCACATTTTTTTTTAAATAATTTTATATAACAATTGTTAATAAAATTTTATATGTAAATAATTCACAAATATATAAAATAATAAAATTTTTTTTAGGGAGTCTTTATTTATGAAATCAAAATCTGTTGGTAATGTCGAAACAAAATACATCACATTATCTGGAGAACTAGAACTAGAATCAGGTGAAAAATTAAAAGAAATAACAGTAGCCTACGAAACCTACGGAGAATTAAATAAAGATAAAAAGAATGCTATACTAATTTGTCATGCACTAACAGGAGATGCCCATGCAGCAGGATGGCATGAAGGAGACAAAAAACCCGGATGGTGGGAAATACTAATCGGACCAGGAAAAGCACTAGACCCTAAAAAATACTTCATAATATGCTCCAATGTTCTTGGAGGATGCAAAGGAACAACAGGTCCAAAATCAATAAACCCCGACACAGAAAAACCATACGCACTAGATTTTCCCGTAATAACAATAAAAGACATGGTAAAAGTTCAAAAAAAATTAATAGAACGCTTCAACATAGAAAAACTATATGCGGTTATTGGAGGATCGATGGGAGGAATGCAAGTCCTTCAATGGATAATATCCTATCCAAAAATGGTGAAAAAAGCAATACCAATAGCAACAACAGGAAGAAGCAGCCCACAACAAATAGCATTCAACGAAGTCGGAAGACAAGCAATAATAAAAGACCCTTGCTGGCAACACGGAGAATACTATAAAAACAACAAAGCCCCAGAATCAGGCTTATCTATTGCAAGAATGATGGCACACATAACATACCTATCAGACGAATCAATGCACTTAAAATTTGGAAGAAACCTACAAGATAAAGAAGAAATAACCTACGACTTCTCAACAGATTTCCAAGTAGAAAGTTACCTACACCACCAAGGAGACACATTCGTCAAACGCTTCGATGCAAACACATACTTATACGTTACAAAAGCAATAGACTTATTTGACCTATCAAGAAATGAAAGCTTAACAGATGCATTTAAAAACATAGAAGCTAAAGTAAACATAATAAATGTAGACTCAGACTGGTTATACACAACAGAACAATCAGAAGACCTACTAACAGCAATGCAATCAAATGATATAGATGTTACATACAATGAAATAAAAAGTAACTATGGACACGATGCATTCCTAATAGAATCAGGACAACTAAACTACATGGTATCAACATTCCTACAAGACAATGTAGTATCAGATGTAATGTATAAAAACATCAAAACAATACGTGAAGATTCAAACATTAAAGCAGCTGCAAAAACAATGATGGATTACCACATAACACACCTTCCAGTTGTAACAGAAAACAACAAACTTTTAGGTATAATAACTGCATGGGACTTATCTAAAGCAGTTGCAAATGATGAAGAAGAACTAAAAGATGTTATGACATCAGATGTAATATCCTGTAAAAAAGATGAAACCATAGAAACCATAGCAGGAAGAATGAAAGAAAGCGATATAAGTTGCCTACCAGTAGTAGATAATGAAGAAAATGTCATAGGACTAATAACAACAGACCTAGTAAGTCACTTATTCTCAAACTCATTTTAAGGACACATAAAAAATATGTCTTCAAAAGAATCCGAAAAATTCTCTACAGAAAACATAAAAATACAAATCAATGGAGAAATATACAACACTAACACTTTAAAAAAAGAAATAAACACAAAACAAGATTTATCAAATGAAAAAATACTAGAAAAACTAATAAAAAACACAACACTAAACAAAGAAAACCTAAAAAAAATCATAAAAAAAATAGATGGCGATTACACAATAACAATCACCAACAACACAGAAACAATACTCATAAGAGACCCTATAGGAATCAAACCACTATACTACTCAACAGAAAACACATTAAAATATGCAACACAACCAAAAACACTAATAAAACAAAACCTAAAAAACATCCAAACACTAAAACCCGGACACATATTATACAAAAACAAACAACACCTAATCTACAATTTATTCGAAAACACACAACCCTCAAAAAAAACATACACACAACTAAGAGATGAAATAATAAACACACTATATACAAGCACATACCAAAAAGTAAAAAACCAAAAAAACATAGGATTACTATGCTCAGGAGGAATAGACAGTGCATTTCTAGCATACATCCTAAAAAACATAACAAAAACAAACAAAAAAAACATCACATTATATGCAGTGGGAAACAAAAACAGCAAAGACTTAAAATACAGTAAAAAAATAGCAGAAAACCTAAACCTACCACTAAAAATACAAGAAGTAAACAAAGAAACAATAGAAAAAATCTTACCAATAGTCATAATAGCAACAGAAACCACCAACAACATGAAACTAGGAGTAGCATCAACAATATACCTTGCAACAAAATTAATGAAACAAGATCAACAAAAAACAGCAATAGCAGGACAAGGAGCAGACGAACTATTCGCAGGATACAACCGCTACATAAAACACATAGAAAACAACACACCAGAAAAACTACAAGAAGAACTAATACACGACTTAAAAAATATGCACCATGTCAACCTCGAAAGAGACTACGCAGCAAGCACAGAAAACCAAATACAACTAAAACTACCATACCTAAGTACAAACATGATAAAATTAGCATTAAAAATACCAATAAAATACAAAATAATATCAAAAGAAGACAAACTAAAAAAACACATACTGCGAGACGCAGCAACAAAATACGGAGTACCAGAAGAAATAAGCCAAAGACCAAAAAAAGCAGCACAATACGGTTCAGGAATAGATAAAATAATCAAAAAGAAACTCCAAAAAGAAATGAACTTCGAAGAAATACTAACACAATACTATAATGATAACTAAAGAACAAATAATACAAAAATTAAAAGAAATAGAAAAAACACACAAAATCCAAATTTTATATGCAGCTGAAAGCGGAAGCAGAGCATGGGGATTCGATAATCAAGAAAGTGACTATGATATAAGATTCATATACAAACACAAACTAAACAACTACTTAACAATAAAACCAACAAAAGACACAATAGAATATAATGATGGATTATACGATATGGTAGGATGGGATATAAAAAAAGCACTATACTTACATTATAAAAGCAACCCATCACTTAGAGAATGGTTAATATCAAACATAATATACATCCCAAATCAATACAATATATTTGAAGGTTTAGAGGGGTTCGATTACACAATACTAAAATATCATTATTCTGCAATGGCATACACTAATTGGAAAAAATTCCAAATAAAAAAATTTAAAGACTTCACAATAAATCATGCAAAAAAATATGCTTACATAATACGATGCATATTAACATGGAAACTATTGGATGAAAACATAGAACCGCCAATAAACATCTTCCAAATAATAAAACAAAGTAAAATAGATTTAGAAACTAAAGAAAACATATTAATTTTATTAAAATATTATAAAAGTTCTGGAAAAACAGAATTAACTGAAGATAATTTAAAATTTTCCAACAATTGGATTGCAAAATCCATAAAAGTTATGCAAGAAATTAAACAATCAAAAATTAATAAAGATATAAAAGAATATGATAAAAAATTCCAAGAAATAGTCAATCATATTTAATTTTTTTTTATGGATTGTCTTTTTCATAGGATATTAAATTTCATCAAGTATGATTTATTAGGTAATTAATGTCTGATTTATACTTTTTTAGTTTTTTATATTAAATAGGATATCACAATTTTTTAAAATGAAATGCCACATAATATTTAAATGAAATATCACAATTTTTTATAAGTTGGTTAATATGAATAAAAAATACATAAATCGGATAATAGATGATACATTACAAAAATATCTTAATGTGATGGGTGCAGTTCTAATTATTGGGCCGAAATGGTGTGGTAAAACAACAACTGGAAAACATTTCTCAAAAAGTATACTGAAATTGCAAGATGCAGAAAAAAAAGAAAACTATTTAAAATTAGCAAATATTAAACCAAAAGAACTTTTAGAAGGAGAAAAACCAAGATTAATAGATGAATGGCAATTAGCACCAGTTTTATGGGATGTTATTAGAGATGATATTGATGAGTCATCAAATAAAGGTTCATATATTTTAACAGGATCAACAATGGTGGATGAATCTAAAATCACGCATACTGGGACTGGAAGGATACATAGATTAATGATGAAACCATTTACTCTTTTTGAAAGTGGAGAATCAAATGGAAAAATTTCAGTAGAAGATTTATTTAACAATCCTAATTTAAATATTGATGGAATATTGGCAGATTTATCAATTGATGATTTAATTTTTGCATCCTGTCGTGGAGGATGGCCTGAATGTTTTAATATTAAAAATAAAGAAGATCAACTACTTATTGCAGAATCATATATTGATAACATATGTGAAATTGATGTTTCTGAAATAGATGGCACTTATCGTGATTCTGATTTAGTTAGAACTATATTAATGTCTTATTCCAAAAATATATCTACATTAGCTAAAAATAAAACAATATTGGGGGATGTATGTTCTAATTATAAAGAGATTACACAACAAACTTTATCATCATATGTTGAAGTATTGAAAAAATTGTTTGTAATAAATGATATTAATGCTTGGTCACCTAATATTAGATTAAAAACTGCTATTCGCACATCTAACAAAAAAATGCTTTGTTGACCCATCTATTGTTTCAGCTATTTTAAATTTAAATCCTAAAGCATTGCTTTTTGATTTGAAAACTTATGGTTTTATTTTTGAAACATTATGTATTAGAGATTTAAGTGTTTATACTGAATCATTAGGTGGAAAAATTAAATATTATGCAGATAGATATGGTTTAGAAGTTGACTGTGTTCTTACTTTAAAAGATGGTAGGTATGGTTTGATTGAGTTTAAAGTAGGGAGTGATGAATTTGATAAAGGTGCTAAGAATTTATTAAAATTAAATAAAATTATTAAAGATAAAAAAGCTAAAGGGGATACACATATTAGGGAACCTAGTTTTTTAGCAATAATTACAGGAAATAATCTTGCGGAAACTAGGGATGATGGTGTTAAAATTATACCAATTGCATGTTTAAAACCTTAATGTTTAATTTTTATTTTTTTAATTTTTGTCTTAGTGTAAAAGGTTTGGTTTTTTTTATTTAATTTTCACACTTGAAATTTTAAACTTTAACTATATATAAAACAGATTATAAATCTATACTTATATTAAAAATATTCACTACTATTTAAAAAATAAAGGAATTGATAAAAAATGCCTAATGAAAAAGATGCACCTATAGAAAAAGATGCAGAAGAAATATTAAACAAATTCTCACAAGCATTAGATAAAATACCAGATAATGATGAAACATATTACATAACAGACAATCTAAACTTAGATAGAAAAGACAAATCAAATCCAAAAGAATCAAGCAAAATACTAAGAAATGCTAAAACAGATAAAGAAAACAAAGTAATAGTTAAAAAAGCAGACTGGATTTAAAACTTAAAGGATGATAATAATATGAAAATGAAATTAGTATTAGAACTCCAAGACATACCAGGACAACTAGTATCTGTATTATCACCAATAAGTGACCTTGGTGGAAATATGATTTCTATAGTTCATGACCGTGGAGTTAAAACAGAAAAAGGATTAATCCCAATACAAATATCCATAGAAGGAGAACGTGAAAACTTAAATGCAATACTTGACAAATTCAACGAAATGGGAATAAACATCCTAGAAAAAGACGATGTAGTACTAAGAGAAAGAGTAAGCACAGTACTAATTGGAGATGTTATAGACACAGATGTTAGAGATACTATTGACCGTATAAACGAATTGGATGGAGTATGGGTTGTAGGATTAGATATTAAACTAAATAAAGAATACGAATCCTCAGCAATGATAACAATAGAATCTCCAATAGGAAAAACAGACATTGCATTTAATAAAATACAAGAAATTGCAAAAGAAAAAGAATTACTAGTAATAAATGAAGTATAAAAAAACTTTGGAGGTGAATGGGATGAAAGAATGTAAAATAGTAATACTTGGATTTGGATCTGTAGGACAAGGAATAGCAAAAGCAGTACAAATACAAGAAGAAAAATTCAAAAACGATTTAGGAATCCAAATAAAAATAGTTGCAGCAGCAGACTCATCATCATCAGCAATAAAACAAGATGGTTTAGATATAAGCACTCTACTTAAAGTAAAAGAAGAAAAAGGAAAACTTGGAGAATATCCAGAATATGGTACAGATAAAATAGAAATAGATGTACTTGAAAGTGTAGAATATGATGTTTTAATGGAGTGCACACCAACAAATATTGAAGATGCAGAACCAGCAAGAAGCTTAACCTTAAAAGCATTCAAACAAGGAAAAGATGTAGTAACATCAAACAAAGGGCATTTAGCATTAAACTATAAAGAACTAGATGATGCAGCAAAAGAAAATAATGTTCAATTCAAATTCGAAGCAAGTGTCGGTGGAGCAATGCCAATAATAAACTATGCTCAAGACACACTAAGCGGAAATAAAATAGAAAGAATAGTAGGAATATTAAACGGAACAACAAACTACATCTTATCAAGAATGACAAGTGAAGGAACAAGCTACCCAGACACATTAAAAGAATCGCAATTATTAGGAATAGCAGAAACAGACCCAACACAAGATGTAGAAGGAATAGATGCAGCATGTAAAGCAGTAATACTTGCAAACAGTGTACTAGGAGTAAATGCAACATATGCTGACGTAGATGTAACTGGAATAAGTAACATAACAAGTGAAGCAATAAGCATAGCAAAAGAAAACGGTTACAAAATAAAACTAATAACAGAAGTAACACCAAATACATTAAAAGTTTCACCAAGACTAATAAAACAAGGAAGTAGCTATGATCTTGGAGGAACATTAAACATGGCAACACTAAAAACAAATCTAGCAGACGAAGTAACAACTGTAGGTAAAGGAGCAGGATCATTAGAAACAGCATCCGCAATGCTAACAGATTTAATAACAATATTAAAAACAAAAAAATAAAAAACAAAGTTTTTTTCCCAGAAAAGGAGTCATCAACACAATGAAATATTTAATAATGATAGGTGATGGAATGAGTGACTACCCATTACCTGAACTAGATAACAAAACACCATTAGAAGTCGCAAACAAACCAAATATAGATAAATTAACAAAAAAAGGAAGAAGTGGATTAGCAAAAAATGCACCAGACCACCTACCAATAGGCTCAGACGTAGCAAACATGAGCATATTTGGATACGACCCAAACAAATATTACACTGGAAGAGGACCACTTGAAGCAGTAAGTCAAAACATAAAAACTGAAGAGGGAGATGTAGTATTCAGATGTAACCTCATTACTGAAGAGGATAACATAATAAAAGACTTCACCAGCCAACACATAACAACAGAAGAAGCAGATGAAATATTAAAAACACTAAACCAACACTTCCAAGAAAAATATGAAAACTTCCCTGGAAAATGGTACACAGGACTAAGCTACCGCCACTTATTCGTGTATAAAAATCCACAAACAGCAAAACTAGAAACAATACCTCCACATGATATAGTAGATGAAAACTACTTACAATATATAAACTGGAATGATGAAGCAGGAGAAAAAATAAAAGAAATAATGCTTGAAACAAAAGAAGTATTAAAAAACCATCCAGTAAACGAAAAAAGAATAAAAGAAGGAAAACTACCTGCAACAATGACATGGTTATGGGGACAAGGAACAAAACCAAGCCTACCAGACTTCAAACAAACCTACGGAATATCTGCAGCAGTAATAACGGCAGTAGACTTACTAAAAGGATTAGCAATAGTTGCAAACATGGATAAAATAGATGTGCCTGGAGCAACAGGATTTTTCGACACAGACTATGATGCAAAAGCAGAATATGCAGCAAAAGCATTAGAAACACATGATTTAGTAATAGTGCATGTAGAAGCACCAGACGAAGCAGGACATGCTGCTGAAATAGAAGAAAAAATAAAAGCAATAGAAAGAATAGACAGTATAATCCTTGAAAAACTAATAAAAGAAATACAAAAATATGGTGACTATAAAATTGCAGTCCTACCAGATCACCCAACACCAGTACCATTAAAAACACACAGCAGAGACCCAATACCATTTACAGTGTATTCTAGCAAAGATGAAGATAAAGCAGATACTGTAGAAGTATTTACAGAAAAAACTAATGCTAAAGGAGCACTTGGAACAGATAATGATGGATGGTACTTAGTAGAAAACCTATTATCTGATAAATGGTAAAACAAGAGTAAAAAAAAATAAAGGAGGATAATTTTTTTTTAGAAGGCTCCTCCTCCACCTCCACCAGATCCTCCACCAACACCACCAAGACCTGAACTATTATTACTTGCTACAGTAGAAAATCCAGTATTTATCGCATCATGCATCATCCACATACCATTATAATGATAAAATAAGAATAAATTATCTCCATAATAAGTATCTCTAGGCACATGCATTTGCATTGTTTCATAAACATTATCTGCCACACCTAATGCTGTTGCATATACAAGATATTGATTCCAGATAACTATGGATTCTGGTGGATGTTCGTTTAATAAACTATTGTCTTTTAGGAATTTTTTAAAGTTTGTCCATTTTTCTTTGTATTCCTCACCTTCATTTGTCCATTGTCCTAAAATATCATTTGGCAAAATTAAGCATATTACACTTGTTATAAATAATATCACACATCCTATAAGTCCAATTATTGCATTTGGTAATCCATCACCTAAGGTCATAAATCCGATTATTGCACTTAAGATTAATCCAACTACTCCAAAATAAACGCTTAAGGTTTTTCCTTTATTGTTGAAGTATGTTTTTATATTAAGGAGGTATTCTGTTTTACATATTCCTCGCCATGCTTCATATTGGTCTTTAAAGTATCTTGCATTGTGTTCACTACGTAATTGGTTTTTAAATTCTCTTAAGTTTAATGTATTATTGTATGCAAATCGACTTAGTAGTTGTATTAAGTGTTTTTCTTGTCTGTCTATTTTTTCTGTATTTTCTGTGGTTATATGAAGTATTAGTTCTTTTTTATCTGATGTTTCTATGTTTATTATTTTTCGATTTATAAGATCCATTATTGTTGCTTCAAATCCTTTAAGTCCTGGTTTATCTGATGCATGTTCTTGTATTAGTGCATTGACTTTTGCTGCTGGATCTTTAGTTGGTGGTTCTCTTTCATATATTCCTTGATAGTTTATTTTTGGTTCTCTTCCATATTTTAAGTATATTCCTAGTGGTATTATTGGGCTTGCTATAAATAAGATTCCAAGTATTAAATATATTGTATTGTAAAAGGTTTCTGTGTTTTTATAGTTATCTTGTATGTGGATTATTTCATCTTTTGCATTAGTGTCTATGTGTTTTGCATATGTTGCATTTTCAAAATCACTTGTTGGCATTAATAATTGTAGTTCGTAGAATTGTCCACTTGGTATTTCGGTACTTACACTTGTTATGGTGTTTTTATTCATTGATGATGATAGGTTATATTGTGTTGGATTTAACCAGTACATATTTCCTGTACTTCCAGGTAGATTTATGGTTGTTGTAAGTTTACCAACACTTGTTTCCCATTCTTCACCCCATATTTTATATTGTAGTGAGACGGTGTCTCTGTAAACTGTTACTACATTTGGCATATTGTAGTTAATATGGACTTTAACAGTAGTATCATGGATTTTTTCGCTATGTGCTTCATCTACATATAAATATATTTTTAATTTCACATATCCATCTTCTACAGTTTTAACACATTCTGCATATCCTCCTTCAACACTAATATTTAAATCTTCAATACTTTCATCAGTTTTTAGGGGGATATCTCTTGTAACTCCATTAAATGCGCCGATAAAAACATAGTCATATGTTTCTTCAACATGAAGCATCCCGTTATCTTGTATGGTTAGGTTTAGGAATGCGTCATCTATATGGTAATCATGGTCTGCATAGACAAATGCAGTACTGCATATTAAGAGGAATAAACCTAAAATTAAGATTAGGATTTTTTTATTATTCATAATGGATCATTTAAAATTCAACTTTCGGTACGGTTCGCGCTTCTTCTGGAGCTTTGTAGAATTCTGCTTCTTTAAAGTTAAACATTCCTGCGATAATATTGGATGGGAATTGTTCGCATTTGTTATTGTACATTAAGACACTGTCATTGTAGAATTGGCGACTGTATGCAATTTTATCTTCTGTTTGACTTAATTCTTCTTGTAATTCTTTAAAGTTAGTATTGGCTTTTAATTCTGGGTAGTTTTCAGCAACTGCAAATAATGATTTTAAAGCACCTGTTAATTGATTATCTGCTGCTACGGTTTCATCAATTCCTGTTGCGTTTATAAGTTTGCTTCTTGCATTTGTTACTTCTTCAAAGACTCCTTTTTCGTGTGCTGCATATCCTTTCACTGTTTCGATAAGATTTGGTATTAAATCATTTCTACGATTTAATTGCACATCTATTTGGGATAAATTGTTTTTCACTTTATTTCTAGCACTAATTAGGCTATTGTAAATGTGTACAATGTATGCAATGATTGCTATAATTAATATTGCAATTATAATCAGTATTATTGTTAGGATTTCCATATTTATCAAATCTCCAATAATGTTTAGTTAATATAATACTTGTATTGATTTATTATATAAATTTAAAAAATTTTATTTTTTAGTTTAATAATTAAAAAATATTTAATACATAAAAAAGATAATATTTATTACGATTATTTTTTTGGAGTTTTTTGTAATGGTTGATTTAAATTTTGATGATTCAAGAGTTTTGTTTACTCCTATTTGTCTTTATACGGAGCATATTAATTTACAGTTTGCAGATTATTTGAAAAATCATTATAAGGAAATTACCCCTAGGGATTTCACATATTTAAGTAATATTTTTTATCATCAAAATATATCTCAAAAGGAATTATCAGAATTATTATTTGTTTCTGAGTCTAATGTTGCTCAAATTATAAAAAGATTAGAGAGAAATAATTTAATAATAAGAAGGGTAGATGAAAATAATAAGCGTAGGAAAATTATTAATTTAACTGAATTGGGTAGGTCTATTACTCTTTCTTTATTGAAAGAGATTTATGAATTTGAAACTGATTTTTTTAAAGATTATTCTCCTGAAGAGACAGAGCTTTTTAAAAAGATGCTTTATGGTTATTATTTTAAAGCTATTGAAATCATTTGATATTTTTTTTATGGAAATATTTATATATTGAAAAATTTAATATAAAATTAAATACTTAAGAATCTTAAGTTATTTATAGGTGAAATTATGTCTGATAAAGAAAAAACTATTGAAGCACTACAACTTATTGTAACAGGTTTATCTGCAAATTCTTTTGGTCACAGAATCCAATCTAAAATATTTGCAGGATTAGGTTTCCAATCTCTTGGAGATAAATACGCTGCACATGCAACTGAAGAAATGGATTTTGTAGAACAATTCATGGACCGTATACTAGATTTGGGGGGAGAACTAAAACAAGAAGCTCAAGAAGCCAAACCAATTTATGAAGATATTATTGAATTTATTGAAGTTGATTATAAAGTATCAGTTGAAGGTATAGCTTACCTTAATCAAATAATAGACTCTGGAATTTTAGATTCAACAACTCTAGACTTAATGAAAATATATCTCAAAGATGAAGAAGAAGATATGTACTGGAGTGAACAACAATTAGATTTAATTAAACTAATTGGAAAAGAAAACTATTTAACTCAATTATTAATTAATGGTGGAGATTTAGAATAAAATATTTAAAGGGAATCTCAATTTCTCCCTTTTCATATTCTTTTTTTTAACTCATTTTTATTGATTTCTGTAGCTATGTCCTCATTTAGCCAATGATTTTTACATGCTACATGTTCTAATAACACACATTGTGGGGGTATTTGAAGGTTTGTTGCTTTCCATCCTCCTGAAATTAAATTTAACACGCATGTTATTCCAACAATAGATAAATCTTCAAGGTCTTCTTTTTTAGCATTTTTAAATGCAGTTGATTCATGGGATATCATGTAAACTTCATAGTTTTCATAGTTTTTTGATATTTTATAAACATTACATTTTGGATTACAGAATGTGCATTTTTCACCTAATGCTTCTTGCTTTGCTTTACATTTTTTATTGTTGATGTTCATACAAGAAGGTAAGAGTATTGCTTTTCTTGTGTATTTGTCGTAGTCTTTTTTAAATGCTCTGTTTAGTATTTCTGCTCCAAGCATGTTTAAATGATATTCGAGTTCATGTCCATGGTAAAATATTACATCTTCTTCCATTAAATGGGAGGAGCTATATTTTTCTATATATTTTTCTAAGTTTTTTGTATACTCTTGTAAGTGTTTTTTACTGTTTTTGCAGAACCATTTAGTTATTGTGATACAATCTTCTAGATTATGGTTGAAGTTTTTAAAATGTGGGATTTGGTCTACGTAATCTCCTGTTGCTTCTAAAAAATTAATAAGTAGGTTTAAGTTTTCTTTTGTTAGGCTTGTGTGATTTTTTGCAAATGGTTTGAATAAGAATTTGGTTAAAAGTTTTCCTCTTAATTCATCTATAAATGTTTTATCTTCTGGAAATGCTCGTCTATACGCTGATAAATTTGCTAATGCTTGATGTATGTTACTATTTAAATCTAGTGCTGTGTTTCCGTAGAGATACCAGTATACTCCGATGCATAATGCTTCTAATGTTTCTTCTTCATTTTTAAATTTATATTTTGATGTGTATTCTAAAAATTCATCGGTAAATATTTTCACATCTTGGTAGTAGTTTTCATTTAGTTTGTATGGGAAGATATTTTTTTCCACTTTTATTCCACCTTGATGTTGTCGAATATGAATTTTGCATGTGCTTCTGTTTCTTCAAAGAAATTTTCTAATATTTCTTCTGGTATGTCATCATATTTTGCACAGATTTCTAGGAATAGGTATATTGGAAAGCTGTAGTATTGTTTGGCTAGTAGTTTTGGATTGGAGTCTTTTTTTATTATGCCTTGTTCTTTTAGTAGTGTGAAAAATCCGTTCCAGAATATTAATGGTTTTACTAGTATTTCGTTTTGGAAGAATGTTCGTATGGTTTCGTTGTAGTGCATTTGGATTATGATTAGTTTCCATATTTTTAGGTTGGTTTCTTTAAATAGCATTTGTTTTATTGCTTCTGATCCTTTGTGGTAGAATAGTTCTGGGTTTTTTAGTAGTGGGTTGTTTTTGTTTAGTTTTATTTCATTGTTATTGAGTAGTGGGTCGTATTCGAATTGTTTGCTGAAGTATTCGAATATGTCTAGTAGTATTGATTCTTTTGATTTGTAGTGGCTGTATATTGAGCTTTTTTTGATTCCTACTTCTTCTGCTATTTCTCTTAATGATACTGAGTCGTATCCTTTTTGTGAGAATAAATCTAGTGCTGTGTTGAAGATTTTTTCTTTTGTATTCATATTTACCTACCTATCGTTCGTTAGGTAAATTTTGTATATCAAAATATATAAACATTTCCCACAAAAAAATCTTAAAAATCATAAAAAAACAATATATAATACAAAAATCATATAAATAAAACAAAAATATAAAAATTAAAAAAAAACTTATTCAAACTCAAATCATAAAATTTTTTTAAACCCAATAAAATTCAATATTAAAACTTAAAATTTATAAATGGAATATACATCATGGACAACAATCAACACCTATTTAGAGAAAAAACAGACAGAGCAATTAAAAAAAGACCACCATGGATAGAATATAAAGTACACATTGTTGTTTTTGCTCTTGTCATCATTTCAATGTTAATTGGTGTTATAGAAATTAAAATAACAGACACAATCGAAATTATACTATTGCCATTACTATACGCCTTAGTTATGGGCTTATTACTATATTTAGCAAAACCAGTGAAATTTGTTGGTAAAAAACAATCCAAAGTAGCTGAAGGAGCCATGGTATTATTTATCGGAGTTTTAATTGCTAAACTAGCAATTTCCAGTGGCCAATCCATAAGCAGTATTTTCAATGTAGGACCAGCCTTAATCTTACAACAATTAGGAGACTTAGGAACTCTTATAGCATTACCCGTTGCTTTACTCTTAGGATTCAGAAGAGAAGTTATTGGAATGACAAGCTCTATTTGCCGCGAACCTAATCTAGGAATCATAATTGACAAATACGGTTTCAAATCCCCAGAAACTCGAGGAGTTTTAGCCATATTCGTCATAGGATCAATAATTGGAACAGCATTCATCAGCCTCCTATCAAGTATCAGCGCTTCTATTTTACCCATACACCCATACGCCTTTGCAATGGCATCAGGAATAGGCAGTGCAAGTATGAATGCTGCATCCCTAGCTTCAATATCCCACATGTTTCCAACCATGTCAACTCAACTAGAAGCTTTTGCAGGATGCAGTAATCTTTTATCATTCTGCTTCGGCATTTATATGTGCATATTCATATCCATCCCTCTTGCAGAAAAATTATATGCAAAATTATCCCCACATATAAAAATTGATAAAAAAACTACAGATGATAATTATGATATTGACGGCGTAAAACAAGACAAATACGCATCTAAAGACGAATTAAGTATTGGTAAACTTAAAAGATGGATCGCATTCCTTCTAATTTTCTCATTCATTGTTGCAATTGGAAACTTCATAGGTTATAAAAACCCCATAATAAATTCATTCATTGGAATGATAATAATTTCCATCATTACAATTATAGGTATGTCTCTTGAAAGAATCATCCCATTAAACATCCAATCAATCATTTACATAAGCCTAATAGGTATCTTTTTAGCTATCCCAGGCATTCCAACTTCCAATTTCATCCTACACTATGTCTCACAAGTTAACCTAGCTACTATTTGCACAGCATTTCTAGCTTATGTAGGTATTGCAATTGGCAACGACTGGGGAGAATTTAAAAAAATAGGATGGAAAGGAATTATCATCACATTAATTGTAATATCAGGAACATATTTAGGCTCTGCAACTATTGCACATATAACTTTATTCGCCACAGGCATGATTTAAACACTCCCTTAATAAATTAAAATTAAATCACATTTAATCAAATAAGCAAAAAAAAAAATTAAAAGATTCAATAAATACAAAAAAAAATGAACATCATAATAATATTTGATATCAAATTCAAAACAAACCAAGAAAAAATAGAAAAAATACTAAGACATACTGGACTTAGAAAAATACAAACAAACACCTACATAGGAAACCTAGAAAAAAACCAACTAAAAAACCTAAAAACACAAATAAAAGAAACAATAAAAACAACAGACACACTAATAATACTACCAATCTGCAAAACATGCTACAATAAAAAAGAAACATACGGCAATATAAAATTTAAAGAAGACTACTACAGGATATACTAAAAAAATGAATATACTAATCGACGGATACAAAAAATCCATACACAAAAAAGACAACCAAATAATCATAAAAGAAAAAGACCAAACACTAGACTCCATAAAAGCATCAAAAATCTCAAACATAACAATAATAGGAAAAGGATACATAACATTCGATGCACTAAACTTAATAGGTGAAAACAACATCCAACTACTATCATTCGACTACTTAGGAAACCTAAAATACATACTAAAATCACCAAACGAAGAAAACATACAACTTAGAAAAAAACAATACCACTTAAGCGAAAACAAAAAAGGAATAGAACTCTCAAAAACAATAATAAAATCAAAAATAAAAAACCAAAAATCAACATTAAGAACACTAAACAAAAATAAAAAAATAAAAACAATAAACAAATCAATAGAAAAAATAACACAACAAATCAAAGAAATAGAAACAATACAAACACAAAAAGAAATACAAAAAACAAAAATACAAATAATGGCAATAGAGGGAAAAGCATCAAACGAATACTGGAAAGCAATAAAAAAACTAACACCAAAAGAAATAAACTTCCAAAAAAGAAATAAAAAACCAACAGACCTACTAAACTCAATGTTAAACTATGGATACGCAATACTCTCAACAGAAATAACAAAATCAATAATAAACTCGGGACTAGATCCATACTGTGGATTCTTACACTTTGACTTAAACAAAAGAAAAAGCCTAACATACGATTTAATAGAACCATACAGACAACAATTAGTAGACAAAACAATAATCACACTAATAAACAAAAAACAAATAACAAACGAAGATTTAGATAAAAGAAACAACTCTCTAAAACTAGAAAAAAGAAAACTAATAGCAAGCAAAATACTAGATAAAATACATACACAAATAACATATAACAATGAAATAACAACATATAAACAAATAATAAACAAACAAACACAAAACCTCAAAAATTCAATATTAAATGACACAGAATTTCCAGAATTCTATTTACGATGGTGAGGAAAACACCCTATTTTCAACCCCAAAAAATGATGTCCGCAAAAACTAAAAAATAACAAAAAAACATAAGAAAATTATTAAAAAAATTTCGACAAAAAAATAAGAAAAAAAATAAAAACAAATCAAAAAACAGATAAAAAATACAACAAAACACAATAATTCACAACATAAACAAAAAACATCACCCCAAAAAATTATATAAAAAAATAATACAACACTAATTATTATAAAGTAAATTAAGATTAATAAACATCTTAATTTAAAAATAAATAATTTTTAAAAGTTTTATTTTGTTCATAAATTCACATTCAAAAAATAAGATTTTACTAAGGTGTGGAAATCACCCCATTTTTCAAGCCAAAATTTATTGTCCGCAAACAAAAATTTAAAAAAGCAAGGAAAATCTTTAAAAAGTATCAAATAAAAAAAATTAGATAGGGTG
>CAZJLS010000020.1:0-26555 GCA_964547125.1 uncultured Methanobacteriaceae archaeon
ATGGTATTGATGTATGTTTCACAGGTTCACAAAAATGTTTAGCAGCACCTCCAGGCTTAGCAGCTATAACATTAAATGATGAAGCATGGAAAGCAACTGAAAATGTTGATTCACATACATACTACTTAAATTTACCTAAATGTCGTGAAAAAGCAAGTACAACTCCTCCTCAAACACCTTACACTCCTGCAGTATCTTCAGTATATGGATTACTAGAAGCTTTAAAAATTATAGAAGAAGAAGGGCTTGATAATTGTATAAAAAGACATATTAAAGCTGCAGAAGCATCAAGAAATGCTGCAAAAGCATTAGGATTAGAATTGTTCCCTAAAAACGAAGAAATAGCAAGTAACACAGTAACCTCAATTAAAATGCCTGAAGGATACACAGACCAACAAGTAAGAGGAACAATGAAAAACAAATACCATGTAGAAGTAGCTGGAGGACAAGACCACCTTAAAGGTAATGTATTCAGAGTAGGACACCTAGGAAATATAAGTTACAAAGAATTAGCAATAACCTACACCGCACTTGGAATGACACTAAAACAAATAGGAATGGATGTTGACGAAAGCGCAGGAGTAGCAGCAATCGCTAAAGCATACTTATAAAATAAAAAAAAACAAAAAAAATAAACCACCACACCACACCATTTTTAAACCATCATACTTTTTTTATATTTTTTCAACACATATCATTTTAATCAAAAAAAACCTAATAAAAAAAATTAAAATACAAAAAAAAGAAGGATTAGTGAATACAATGTCAGAAGATACAACAATAAAAAACACAATAAATGAACTAAAAAACATACTAGATAACCAAAGCTTCATTGGAGAACCAATAGAAACAGAAGACAAAATTCTAATACCCATAATGAGAATGGGATTCAGCTTTGCAGCAGGATCAGGCTACAAAAAAGACGAAGGAAAAAACGGTTCAGGAGCAGTAGCAGGAATCGAACCAACATCAATGGTAGTAATATCAAAAACCACAGAAGGAATGGAAGGCATAAGAGTTCTAGACATAAGTAAAGGAACAGAAAAAAACAAATCAATATCAGATTTAGGTTTAATAATAACTGACATAGTTAAAGACCTAACAGGATTAGCAAAATCTCGCCCAATAGATGTTGATGCCCAAACATATTCAGAATACCAAGAACAAGAAGAACCAGAACCATCAGACAACACGCAATAAAAAAAGCTGATAAAATTTGAATTATATAATAATCCTAATCCTAACAATACTAATCCTAATTCTAATAATACTGTATATTGGATTAAAAATAAAAATAAAATACCAAATAAGTAATTATAATATAAACCTAAAAATACAAGCCAAACTATTTAAAATACCAATATACAAAACCACTATTCCTAAAAAACACCCAAAAAAAGATAAAACAGAAGATAAAGAAAATGAAGAAAAAAACAATCAAAAATTCAAAAAACTAATACCCTTACTAAAAAAATCAAAAAACGAAATAATTACAATTATCAAAATATTCAAAAATTCAACCCAAATCCTAAAATTCAAAAATTACATAAAAATTGGATTAGATGACTATGTAAAAACAGTTGAAATAATAGGATACATACGAATAATCAACACACTACTAAACATATCAGATAAAAACACACTAATTGCAGAAGCAGACTTCAAAAACGAAAATATAAACATAGATGGAGAATTAAAATTTAAAATAAATCTCCTAAATTTCATAATAAAAACAACAACAAATAAACAAACAAGAAAATTCATCAAAAAAGCAATAGGAGTATACATTAAATGAATTTTGATGAAAATACACATATTGAAAGATTCTATGGAAAGAAAATAAAACTCAAAAACCTAACAATTTACCCATATTATGAAATTAAAATCCTAAAATTAACAAAAATATTAAATACAAAAATAGACATTTTAGCATTAATAATAGAATCTAATAAGCAAGATACAGAATATTCCATCCATTATTTAAATAAAAACGCTAAAAAATATGAAAAAGAAATCATAAATAAATTTAAACTAGAACAACTTTGAAGGCAATGGAATATCCTCTTCACGAGTTAAAATATCAACAATAATAGGTTCATCTAACTTATCAATAATACCCAACACTTCTTCTAATTCTTCTTCTGTTCCAACTTTAAAACTTTTAATATTATAACTCTCACCTAAACTTTTAAAATCAGGATTTGAATTTAAATCTACTTGATAAGGAGACATATTATTAAGTTTTTCCCATTGTTTAATGATTCCTAACTGTGAATTATTCAAAATAAATATACAAATATTTAAATTATTTTCTTTTATAGTTGCTAATTCCTGAAGATTCATTTGGAAATCCCCATCCCCATTAATAACAAAAACTTTTTTATCGGGTTTTGCAATAGCAACACCAATACTTGCAGGAACACCATAACCCATAGGTCCAAAACCACCAGAAAATAGTAATTGACTAGGATTTGAATTTTTTGCAAGTAAAAAAGTCCAGGTAGTATGTGAACCCGCATCACTCACAATAATATTATCTCCTTTATTTTTCAAAATCTTATTAATAATAAATGGTGGACGTAAAGGTAAACTACTATCATCTATCCCCTCAACAATTAAAGAATCAGAAGCATTTGAATAAATCTCATTTAGCCAGGTATCATCTTTTTTAAAATCATAACCTTCAATTTTATTTAAAAAACTTTTAATGTTCATATTTAATGAGTTTTTAGTTAAATGATTTTCACAGGTATTTACTGAAATTAACTTTTGATAAAATTCTTTTAAATCAATACCATTTTCTATTGTTCTTTCAGATAATTTACATCCTAAAGATAATATTAAATCAGCATTTTCAACTGCATATTTACTAATATCTGAACCTCTAATACCCAGTATTCCTAAATTTAACTCTTCATATTCACTTATACAACCTTTACCATGGATTGTTGTAACTAATGGTATGTTATTTTTTTTAATAAAATTTTTTAAATCATTATGACAATTATTCCAAATAACTCCCCCGCCACATAATATTAAAGGTTTGGAACTTTTTTCAATTTTACTTATTATATTTTTAATTTCCTTATCATCTGTTTCCACATTTATTTTACAATCTTCCTCTTTAAAAGAGGGGGATATATTTTCTAATAAAACATTTTTTGCTATATTAATATGTATTGGTCCGTTAGATTTATTTTTTAAAACTTCTATGCTTGTTTTTAAGTTTTCAATAGCTTCTTTTCCATTTTTAGGATGAAAACTCATTAAACTTATACTTTCAAAAACATTACTCACAGGTATGGACTGAAAATTTTTAGGATTAACTGGATAATCATTATCTCCGGTTATTATAAGTAAAGGGATTGAGTCTTTAAATGCTGTTGCAACACCCATAACTAGATTCATTGCACCTGGCCCTGCAGTAGATATGCAAACTCCAAATTTTCCACTACTTCTTGCATACCCATCACTTGCATGTATTGCTCCTTGTTCATGTCTAGTTAAGATGTGTTTTATTTTTGATTTGCTCAATGAATCATATAATGGGAGTATTTGGCTTCCAGGAATACCAAATACTTCTTTAACATTGTTATCTTCTAATATTTTTATGATAATGTCAGATGTAATCATGGTTTCTATTCTTCTGCTTCTTGATATGATCCATTATATTCTCCAGATCCTGTTGATTGGAATACAACTGCTTGAGCTATACGATCTCCTTTTTTAATTTTAAATTCGTATTTGCCGTGATTTATTATTAAAAATGTTAATGTTCCATAAAATCCTGGATCGCCTACGGCAGTTTGTACGGATACAAATGATCTAAGGAGAGTTGAACGAGGGAGGTATAACATTGTATATCCTTTCGGTATTTTAATTTTTTTATCAATTGTTGCAAGATAAGCAGTATTTGGTTTTAATGTGTAAATTGGACCATCTAATGGTTTTATTTCAGGTAAATTTTTTTCATTATCTATTAGTGAACCTTCACTTTCTTGGGTAAAAATTTCATCTAATGCTAAATCAATACCTGATGGTTCTATTGTTTCCTTAAATTCAGGAAATAATTTTTCAAGTTCTTTTTCTCCTAACATTATTTTAATCAATTCTCCTTTCAATTATATTAAACAAATATTTTTTTTAAAATAAAATAATCAACCTCACCAACATATAATAAATTATATTGATGAGACTTAACAAAATCTAAATAAATACAATTCTATCCAAACAACTGATTCAACATCCAATCAGGGTCATATTCAATAATATCACTATATTCCTGACCCATTCCTAAAAACAAAATAGGCTTTTTAATAACATATCCAATAGATAATGAAGCACCACCTTTAGAATCAGCATCCGCTTTTGTTAAAATAACACCATCAATATCAATAGCATCATTAAACTTAGAAGCCTGCATAGTAGCATCATTACCAGTTAAAGCATCACCTACAAAAACAACTAAATCAGGTTTAGAAACACGTTTAATTTTCTTCATCTCATCCATAAGATTAGTATTATTCTGCATTCTTCCAGCAGTATCAATTAAAACAAGTTCCTTACCTGTTGCTTTAGCATGTGAAACAGCATCAAAAGCAACAGCTGCAGGGTCAGAACCTTTCTCATGCTGAATAATCTTCACACCTAATTTATCTGCATGATACTTAACTTGTTCAATAGCACCTGCTCTAAAAGTATCAGATGCAGCAATAACCGGAGTATAACCCTTTTTAAGATAAAAATCAGATAATTTACCAATAGTGGTTGTCTTCCCAGTTCCATTAATACCTACAAGCATAACTACTAAAGGTTCTCCAATCTTCTTTTTATCTTCAATCATCTCGGTCATACTTTTACCTTCAATATTAATGATTTCAGATACTGCATTTTTTAAAGCATTATAAATATACTCTTCAATATCACTACTACGTTTAATTTTTTTACCTACTAAATCATCTTTAACAGAATTAACAACTTTATCTGCAACATCCATTGCAACATCCCCTTCTAAAAGGGACATTTCTAATTCAAACAATATCTCATCAACATCCTCTTCAGATAAAGTTTTCTCCTTAATAAAGGAAAAGAATCCTCCAGAACTTTCATCTTCATCTTTTTTATCTTTGTTTTTAGATTCCCTTCTAAGTGATGATAAAAATCCTTTAGAATCTTCTTCCTCTTCTTCTTCAATGGTTTCTGTTTCATCCACTTCTTCTGTATCGTCTGATTCTTCCTCTTCTTCACCATCACTATCTTTTTTACTTTTAAATCTTGATAAGAAACTTCTTTTTTCTTCTGCTTCTTCTTCTTTTATTTCCTCATCATCAACAATTTCTTCTGAATTTTCTGAATCTTCATCTTTATCTTCATCAGAGTCATCATCATCTTCTTCATTTTTATTAAATTGTGAGTAGAAACTTCCAGTTGCATTTGTCTGATTTTTATTTTCTTCTTGAGTTTCTTCTATTTCACTTTCTTCAATATTATCTTCTTCTTTAGCTTCTCTTTTCAGTTTTTCCGTTAATTTACCATTAGTTTCGGAAAATTTCTTTTTCAATGATTCAAACAATATGTTATCCTCCCTAAAATTTGAATCTTTTTCATAATTTTTGAAAAAAATGTTAATATATAAAAATTATTAGGTTATTATAATATTTATTTTTTAAATTTTTAAAAATAAATGATAAAATTCGCATATAATGTAAGTTTTTGGGAAAAAATAGAGTTTTTAAAAAATATTGAAAAATTTCACATGAAAAAAAGTAATTTGTTTTGTATTTTAAAATTTAAAAAAAATATAAAAAATAAATAAAAAAATAGTTGAAGAGTATTATTTTTTAATATTGTCCTGCTTGTTGAAGTTTCATCATAAGCTGCTCTGCTTGTGGAGAAAGTTGAGCGACAATATCAGTTATTTGTTGTAAGTTTTTATAAAGTTTATCTAAACTATCTTCTAATTGTTTTTTCTGAAATTCTGCAGTTTCTTTAGCTTCATCATAGGTTTTACTTATAGCAACACCTGATCCAACACTCATAATAATTTTGTCTTCATTTTTTATTTCAGCATTCATAAAAGAACCTGCACCCACTGGGACTAATGCTTCAAAACTGTCTTTAGTTTTAATATCATCAATAGTGGATTCAAGAGTTCTAACCTCAGCTATTGTTTGTTGGATATTAGCGATTTCTTGTTGTATAATCTCGCTTTGTTCTTTATATGCATTAATTTCATTTAACATTTGTTGCAGTTTTTGTTGATCTTGCATTATAAAAACCTTCTAAATTTTTTTTATTTATATAATTGCTTTTAAAATAGGGTCTTCTACTTCATCAGCACTTATTTCTTTAATCTCTTCAATATTTATTTGGTTTTGGTTTATTCCGTGTTTACTTCCGAATATTGAATATACTTTTTCATATATATCTGCTTCTTTAAATGCTTTGTATTCTTCTGTAAACTCTTGTATTTGTTCTCCATTAACAAATTTACCTTTTACTCTGTATATTTTTGTTTGCATAATTCTTCCCTTCTATTTATTTTATTTATTTTTTTTAATCTAAAAATCCTAAAGATTCTTCTAATCTGGCCATTTCAGGACCTGTTGTATTTTCGCCGACTATAACTCCACTTTTGTTAGCTATAGAACATGCACCTACTAAAGTTATTCCTCTACCTACAGTTCCAATATCTCCTTGAACTTTAAATGTTTCTTCAACGAAGTTTATTTCTGCAGGGGTTGAATCTCTATACAGAAGAAATCCTTTATTAGTAACAGTCATTAAAGATCCAATAATGTCAAGTTTACTAATGGATGTTGGTACTACTTCAACATCTAATTCATCTTCAATAGTTTTTATTGAATCTTTTGATAAATTAGGGTTAACCATTGCAGCAGTATCATTGAGAGCAATTATATTCCCTACTGCTGTAAATGTATCTTCAAGTTTAATAATATTCAAACCTTTGGATTCTAAGGTTTCTAATTCTCTATCTTCAATATATGGTGAAACTAAAAATCCATTTGAATTACCAACACTTAAAGCTCCAATTAGATTACTCCCAGCAATTGAAGTTTTAATAACTTCAACATTAAGAGTTTCTCTAATTATATCCTGTTTTTCATCTGGAAGATTCAAAGGAACTATGGCTACATCATCATTTACTGAAATATAAACGCCTAGATTAGGATTTCCAGTAAGATCAATTCTTTTAAGCATAATGTATCCTTTCCTTTAAATTTTTTCATGAAATTAAAACAAATAAAAAGATTACTTTATTTATTCTTCTAGAGTAACTTCAACTACTCCATCATCTTCATCTTTTACTGCTTTAACTTTAATTTTGGATGGAATTTTTTGTATTCCTCTTTCCCAGACCTTTTCACTAATAGCTGGATCTAATTTAATTTCATCAGATTTCATATGTTTTTCGAGAAAAGATCTAATGTAACGCATTGCTTTAGCAGCTCTTATAGTTCTTGGTGCTTTTTTAACATCTCTAAGTGGTATTGTGTAAATTCTTTCCATTTTAATCCACCTTATATTTTAAGATTATTTCTTCTCCAATTTCTTGGTTTAGGTCTGTATCTTAGTTTACGTTGAGTTTTAGCATAAGCCCAAATAGGTATTCTTCTATTTTGTTTATTAGCTTTTGCCATTCTTAATTTTTTAGCTAATGGTTTATTTCTGCTCATTTTTTTCTCCACCATATTTTTTTATAATATTACAATATTAGTGTAATTTCAAATTCAAAAATCATTCTTCAATCCTATAACATTTGTCTGATAATGTTCTGGGAAGAATTTATTTGAATCTATACCTTTTTCATCAATTAATAATCTAATTTCAACTTCATAGTCAGAACTTGTATCCTTATTACTTTTTTCATGAGATAATTCAAAGAAATTTGAAACTAACGATTTAATCATTTTATAACCAAAACTATCCAAATTCACATATTGAATATCATAACGATCTTCTAAACTTTTTATTTGATTTTTATCTAGTTTTGGTGTTCTATCATCTCTTCTTGTACCATCACCAACAACTTCATATTCTCTAGCAATATTTTCCAATACTTGATTGTGAAGATATTTAATCCCATTATTTGGAAAACCATCTTCAATTATCATATCTACAGCTTTTTCTAAAATGTTTTTATCCATTTTATAAACAACATGTTTGATATTTAATGCTTTTGCAGATTTAGCGGCAGGTTTATAAGAATCATAAACTCCAAAGTTAACAGTTACAAATTCAACATCATATCCTAATTTTTTTAATATGAGTCCCATTAATGAACTGTCTTTACCTCCACTATAGAGAACACAAGCTTTCATATTTTATTTTCGAGTAATATTAATTTTTCTTTTCTGACCAGCAATTTGGCTAAGAAGCACTTTTAACTGTTCATCAGTAACTTTACCTTTTAAACTTCCAGCTTGAGCTGATTGTATAAGTTGTATTTCAATATTGTTAACTAATTCAGGTTTTGTTAATTTGAGGTTAGCTAATCTGCTTCGAGCTTCAGGAGTTAAGATTTGCATTAAAATTTGTTTTTTTTGCTGTTCAAATTGTTCTTGCATTCTTTGTTGTTCAACTTGTTGTTGCATACCTTGTTGCTGAGTTTCGTATTGTTTTTGTAATTCAGCCATACGTTTACGACGTATATCTTCAAGTTCGCTCATGATTAACAATGTCTCCTTTAAATTGCTCTTTTTTCGAAGTTTTTAATTAAAAATAATGTTCTTAGTATTTTTCAAGTTCAGGAATATCTTTAATTAATTCATTAGATGCTTTATCTAAGAAAGATTTACCTGCAGGGGTTACTACTCTTCCACCTTCAACTTTTTCAACATATCCTGCATCTTCTAATTGGTGAAGAGCAACTCTAACTATAGATCCGCTTCCTTTTCTGAACTTTTCAGGATTAACTCCTCTATCTTTTTTACCACCATAAAAGGTTCTTAAACTTCTTACTCCAACTGGACCATCAATATATACACGTCTTAATATTGAAGCAGATCTTATAAACCACCAGTCTATATTTTCTGGTTTTCTTTCTTTATGAACACCAGTTTTAACAAGGTTAGACCATTTAGGTGCACTAACTTTATCGTTTTTCTTTAGTTCTTCTGCAGTATGTTTGATTAATACTTCTGCAGGAACATCATATACAGTACTCATTATATTTCTCCGTATTTTTTATTTTTTTAAAAAAATTGTATAATAAAATCTAAATTAATAATTAAATCTAAGACTGGTGTCTGTAACTCTAGATTTTAATCTAATTTTAAGATTTTTTGTAAATAATTGCAACATGGCCTCTAGTATCAATAAGTTCGGATTTAGTTTGATTGACTATGTTGCTAATGTAATCATCTTTGTTTTTCGCTATATTTCTAGAAAATTTTATTCTAACAATTTCATTGTCTTTCAACTGGCGTTTTATTTCTTCAATAACATTGTCATTCACACCAGCTTTACCAATGTTAATTGTTATTGCGGAAAGACTTCTGTTCATTATCTCTTTTTTTGTAAGAGTCAATTTTAGCTCTCCTTTTAGATTTTTTTTCCTTAATATATGGAATTTTCATAATATGGCCACATTCTTTACATTGTATATTAATTTCTTCATTTATAAGCCGGATTGAAGAATTGTGACCTGGATGAAGGAACTTATAACATTTTTTACAATATCTTCGGTTCCATTTTTGAGGAATTGAAACATTATATTTTTTGGATATGTTTCTAGCATGTTCTACATAACGATGGGATCGTTCTGGATGGTTTTTAATTTCTTCTTCAGCTTGTGTGAAAAGAATATCCATGCGTTCTTTAGCTATGCTTAATATCCAATTAGGTCTTCTTCCTCTTTTCAAATATCACATACTCCTCTCATATTTTTATCAGATAAGGATTTATATACTTATATAAATTCTTTAAAACTTTATTACATATTAATTTACACTATTTACAAGTTTTTCTATATAAATATTCAATTTTAATGTATAATTATGTAAAAAAGTTTCTCTCTTTTTAAACTAATAAATAGTATAAGAAGAATATTAGTTTAAAATATATTTTTCTTATTTAAAAAACCTTTCTATTAAAAATTTTATTCTAACAAATAATCAATAAAACTAACATTTCCAACAGGAAAACTATCTTTATCTAAAATAACATTTTTAATTAATTTTAAAACTTCATCAACACTTTTATCAGTAGTGTCTATCTCATGAACATTATTACCATGCTTTTCATAAGCTTCAATAGAACAAACATCCAAAACTTCCGCTTCAATATTTTCACGAATTTTATTATCTGAATAATTTCTAGCTTCAAGTCTTTCTTTAAGCAGTTGTGGATTTAATCTAAGCACAATACACTTATCACAACCATCACATAAATGTGATAAATGCCCTTCAACAACAATTAAATTATAAGAATTAATATAATTATCTATAAAAATATTTAATTTTTCATTTAATCTTTCAATATCAATAATTTTATATCCTTTATTCGGGTCTTTACCTAATACTAAATTATTGCCAATAGCAAACTCATTAATACTAATACAATATATCTCATTGAAAATTTTTTCCAATTCGTTTGTTATTGTTGTCTTACCCGTACATGGCGTTCCACTAATATAAATTACTTGCCTAGTCATAAAAAAAGTTTTAATATATTTATTTTTTTAATATTACTCTAAGAACATCTTCATCCTGTAACTCATGATCTGGACCTACTTTTTGACCAGGGAACTTAACAGATTCTCCCCAAATCTTAGCATGTCTAAAGTTCTTAACAAATTCACGATGTAATCTACCACATGCTTCAATAACAGTACATCCCTTTCTAAGAATTAAAGGATCTTCCATATCTGCTTTTCTACCTTGAGGTTTAAGATAAACACGAATAAGACCTAAATTATTAAATATAATATCTTTCAATTTATCAATATTCATATTTTTATCAGCAGAAATAGGTATAAAATCAGGTATAGTCTTTCTAACTTCATTTAAATAATTTTCATCAACCAAATCAACCTTATTTAAAAGAGTAATCATAGGAATATACATACGATTAATTTCTAAACAATCAATAAACTGATCTATCGTAACATCATCTCTTATCAATACATTAGCATTATGTATACCATATTCATTTAAAATAGACCGTATAGTTTTCTCATCTAAATAAGTTAAATCAACTGTAGAAGATACATCAACTCCACCAACTTTCTTTTTATTAATAGTTACATCTGGACGAGTCTCATTAGGACGTATACCAATATTTCTAAGTTCTTCAATAATAATCTTCAAATGTTGTGGATTAAAAGCATCTAAAACGATAACAATTAAATCAGCATTACGAGCTACGGATAAAATCTCTCTTCCCCTACCTTTACCAGTTGAAGCACCAGTAATAATACCTGGAATATCAAAAACTTGTATTTTAGCATTATTATATTCCATTATACCTGGAATAATATCTAAAGTTGTGAACTGATAAGCACCTACTTTACTATTAGCATTTGTCAATTCATTTAATAATGTAGACTTACCAACTGATGGAAATCCCACTAAAACAACAGTTGAATCTCCACTTTTTTTAATACTAAAACCATGTCCTTTAGAACCACTACTCTTTCTTTGAATAGATTCTTCTTTAAGTTTAGCAATTTTTGCTTTCAACTTACCAATATGGTGAGAAGTAGCTTTATTATAAGGAGTTTTTTGAATTTCTTCCTCAATTTCCTTAATTTTATCATCAATATCCATTAATAAGCTCCAATAAAATATGATTTAAAAAAATAACATAAAAATAATATTTAAAAAAAGATTAAAGGCTATTATTTTTTTTATCAAAATATAATTTTAATTTTCATACTTAATAAAAATTTTGCACTAAAAAAATAATAAAAAAATAAAATCATAAAAAAAAAGAATAAAAAAAATAAAAAAATAGTGAAATGGTGAAAAGGTGGAAAAATTTAAATTAACTCAATACATTACAAAATTCTAACTCGTTGCATTAGTAGATGAAGATGAAGCATCATTATTAACTTTCCATAATGAAACCCCACTATCAATCTTAACTAACTCATATGCATCTTGTCCATTTCCACCTAACAAGAATAATTTAGTGAACATTGAATCAACTAATTTGTTATCAATGAGAATAACATTATAAATGTCACCATCACCTAAAACAAATAAAGTATAATTACCATCTTCACTACCGTTTATACTTTCATTTTTAACAAGATAGTTATTTTCAATAACCATAATGTTACTTGCTTTAAGTGGATTATATTCCTCACCTTCGACAACAACAGTACTATTATTAGTGTCAAATACTGCTTGAACTTGACCAGTAGTAGTTTGATTAGTACCATTCACTCCTCTGTGAATAACTGCATTAAATGATATTCCATTTTCACTTAATAAGTTTATAGTACCTGTCTGATTTGGTGTTATATTTGCAACAGTTGTAGATACCATATATTGTAAACTACTACTGTTTTGAGCATCAAAGTCCCAAGTACCGAAGTAAGTCCACCATCCAGCTTTTTGCAACATATCTGAACTTAAAACAATAACAGTTTCCCTAGGATTTTCAGGATGTGAATATTGTAATACATTATTTGCCTGTTGTTCAGTTAATGAATAATTATTCATCATAACATTTTTAGCTTCATCTCTAGGTAATGCAAGAGTGTGTAACAATATATCTACAGATATACTATTATTTCCACCAGTATAATTATTTAATACTTGAGTAGCATTAGTACCAGTAGTTGCAAGCATTGTGAAAATACCTTTAGATAAATCTAAATTAGACGTGGTCAATGCACGTCCTGTCCAAAATGCACCTTCCCCTGATTGTGAACCTCCATCGAAGTAAGTTTGCTTATCAGATGCAATTTCGAACACATAACCGAAATCCCACCAGGATTGAACAACAGTATCATTATCAATAGTATTATTAGCATTTGTCTGAAGATAAGTCATTGAATTCCACATTGGATCACTTGTACCTGGAACAACTTGTTCAGAAGTTTCATAAGCAGCACAAACAGTTGGTGCAATTAATGCTACTGTAATAAGCAGCACAGCAACAGTTTTCTTTAAAGACAAATTAGTTTCTTTGAAGAATTTTCCACCATAAATAACAATCAATGAAATAGCTGCAAGAATAATAAATATAACTACTCCCGCAATAAAATCAGCTTGTATTGCAATTGGGAAACCAATTAAAAATGAACAGAAAACACTAATTATAGCCAATATTCTTTCATTATCAACTTTAGCTCTAATATAATCAACAGCTAAACCTACAAAAATACCATCAACAATACCGAATGGCACAAGCAATACTTGTATAAAACGAGTACCTTGAGTAACTGCTATTGCAGATACACCAATCCAGGCTATAAATGTAGAATAATATAATAAACTTAACTTTCTATCTTTTTCTTTATCTGCTATTGAACTTATAGCAGTTAATTCTTTTAATGCAAGATTAAACTTACTACTTTCATCTTTTCTTTGTGATGCAGATTTTCTGTTAAGCTTAGATTTTTTACCTTTTGTTATTTTACTTCCTTTTTTAACTCTTAATTTCCAAATTTTGTTTGTATATAATGCAAATACTATTAATGCACCAAATAATGCTATAATTCCACCAATACCGTTTATAACAGATTGTGAACTAGCTAAAAATGCACCGTATAAACCACCAGATAGTAAATTAGGAACTTGCATCTCTGCAACAGATATCATAACATTCGGGAATCCAGTTCCAGCTAAACCTGCTGATGCTCCAGAAGTACTTTGCAATCCGAATAATCCAACAGCATCACTAACTAATTTTACGATTGTATCTGGTCCTCCACCTTGTAAGGTTAATCCTATAAAACCGATTACAATAATTAAAACAGTTGATGATAACATTTTTTGGTCTAAAAACCATTGTAATTTATTACTATACTCTTTAAATGATCTTAAGCCACGTATTCCAAGGATAAATGATAGTAAATAATAGAATATAGCAACTGCTACTAATAGGAATGCGTAGAAGTACCAACCTCCCCATGCTAAGGAGAAGAGTAATAATGAAACTACAGTTAATATTGCATAAATAATTCTTGCTATAATATTGTCTGATCTAACACTCTCAGTGAAGAATAGGAACGTAAATAACGGGAAAAATACGTTGAACATATCTGTATCGAAAAATCCTGCGAATGTGTGTGAGAAATAGTTAGGTCCCAAACATACTAAAATTGCCGCTACAACAGCTCCATAATTATTAGTAATTCTTCTAGTAAATGCATATGCAGGGATAACAGCTATAACTGAAATTATCGCCGCAGCATAAAATGCTATTTCTTTCAGTGATGTTGAATGGAACATGTTGGCAATATGATACAGTCCGATTGCTGTCCATGAAATCATTGGGGTTACACCGGATGTGTCTACACCGTATGGTGAGTTCCTGTGCATATCCATAGGAGTTCCATTATCTAACATAATGTCTCCCATATATCCGTGGTCTAAATAGTCTTGAGTTAAACGTAAGTTATAATATGAATCCATTTCACTAAAGTAAGGTAAGCCACTATCATCCCTATAATTATCTTGTAAATCACTAGGGAGAATAGATAAGTCACCTGCATGTGCTCTAAGCCCACAACAGAATGCCATTATAATAAGTACGATGGCCACTCCTTTAATGATTTGGCTTGTTTTCTCTCTATTCATAAAAAATCCTCTAAATTATAATGTACATATGTTTTTTGCGAATTTGTTTATCATTTAATCTTATTTTAAATTTTAAATTCACAAAAAAATAATTAATTTATAAATTAATTTAAGTTAGTTTAAATTTTAAAAAAAATTATTAAATTATACTATAAATACAATAATTTTTATTAATTGTAATGAAAAATTTATTAGTTTAAATTTAATAATAATATATTTATTTAATTTGAATGTATATAAAATTTTCTAAAATTATTATAAAAAAAGTAAATAATTGTCCGAATCTTGTTATTCGGACTTTTCATGTATTTTATCTAATTCTTCAAGTGAGCAAGTGAATTTACATTTTGGAAAACCTTTACATCCTACGAAATCACCATAACGACCATTTCTTTTAAGTAATTTATTCCCACATTCTGGGCATTTTCCAACTACTTCCATAGGTTTTTTCTTGGTTTTATCTTTACCACAATCTGGGTCTAAACATGCATGTTTTCTAGGTTTTCCAAAAGATATTATTGGAAGTCCACATTTTTTGCATGTTTTTTTAAGGAAATTAGCTCCTTTAGGTAATGAATATGTGACTTTACAATCTGGATAGTTAGAACATCCTATAAAGTGGCTACGATTACGGGGGGAGTATTTTTTAACTAAACTTCCTCCACATGCACATTCTCCTACAATATTACTTAATTGGTATGCATCATATAGTTTAGTTCCAATTTCTATTTTGTTTTTGTTAACATCATTTAATATTAATTTCACTTCTTTTTCAGCGTCTGTTGTAATCTCTTCTTGTGTTGCTTTTGATTTATTTATTCCTTCTAGTCTTTGTTCGAAGTTACGTGTTAATTCTTCACTTGTTAAGTCTTTACAGTATTCTTTTAATGTGTCAATTAGGTTTTCTCCTAATTGATTAACTTCAATTTTTTTACCTGCGATGTATTTTCTATCATATAATTTGGCAATTATGTCTGCACGTGTTGCTTTGGTTCCTAATTCTCTTTTTTCTAGTTCTTTTATAAGGGATGCTTCATTGTATCTTGCAGGAGGTTTTGTTTCTTTTTCTTCGGAGATTATTTTTTTAACATTTATGATATCTCCTTCTTTGATGTTTGGGAAGCTATCATCTTCTTTCTTTTTAAATGGGTAGTGTGCTAGCCATCCTAAGTGTGATACTCTTTTTCGTTTAAAGTTGAATTTTTCATTGGATATTAGAAGGTCTGTTTTCATTGTTTCTAGTTTTGAGTTTTCAGAGAATACACTTATAAATCTGTAAACGATTAGTTCGTAGACTTTTTTCTCATCTTTTGTTAATCCTTCAGGTATTGTTCCTGTTGGGTGTATTGCAGGGTGTGCTTCATCTGTTTTTTTACCTTCATTTGGTTTTAATTTTGAAGGTAAATCTTCTATGTGTTTTTTGAATTCTGAATGTTTTGATAGTTGCATGAATATTTTTTTGTATTCTAAGCTTTCTGGTAGTTTTTGTGATGATGTACGTGGGTATGAAGTGTAACCGGCAGTGTATAGATTTTGTGCTATTGTTTGTGTTTTTTTAGGACTAAATCCAAAAACATTATATGATTCGGATTGTAATCCTCCTAAGTTAAATGGTACTGGAGGTTTTCGGATTGTTTCTGTTACTTTTACATTTTCAACTAATGCATCTTCGTTTTCACATTTACTTAATATATCTTCTGCTTTCTTTTTATCAGATATTTTTCCATCAGTATATTCTGCAATAATTTCATCATTTAGTAATGCTTTTATCATCCAGTATGGTTCTGGTACGAATTTTTTAATTTTTTTCTCCCTGTCTACAAGTAGTGATAGTGCTGGGGTTTGTACACGTCCTACTGATAGTTTTAAGAATCTTTTTTTTGCTGCTCTTACTGACTGCATTAATGATTTAGATATGTTTACTCCAAAGTAATAATCAAGTATGTGTCTTGCAGATCCACTTTCAACTTGGTTTAAATCAATGTCTATAGTATTGTTATATGCATTAACTATGTCTGTTTTTGTTAATGTTGAGAATTTCATTCTTGAAGATTTGCTTATAGCATCTTCTCCACATGCATATTTTAAGGCATTGTATCCTATTAGTGTTCCTTCTGTATCGAAATCGCATGCATGTATAAATTTGTCTGCACCTTTTGAAAATTTCTTTATTGCATTAACATAGTCTTTAGTGTATTTTTTACTTTTATCTATTTCATAAATAGGCACCCATTTTAAATCGAAATATACTTTATCTTTTGGATTTGTAGGTGTTAATGAGTATAAGTGCCCTACTGCTGAGACTACTGTTATTTTTTTATCTTTTTCTTCAATTTCCCAGTATGATACTTTTTTATTATATTTATGTTTTTTCACATTTGAAGAAATAGCTTGAGCTATTCTTTCTGCTGATTTTGGCTTCTCACAAATAATTACTTCGTGCATAAATAACCCCATTTTGTTATTTTTTTTGTATTTTTTGTTATATTTTTTAAACTTAATTTTTCGTTTTTTATTTTAGATAAATTATCATTAATAAATATTTTATAATTTTTTGATTTTTTTAATAATTTTTTTTTAGAATAAGTTTTAGAGGGTTTTATTTTTTATAATTTTTAGAAAAAGTAGTGTTTTTTTATTAAAAAATAGTTTTAAAATATGTAGTTTTGAAAAAATAGGTGGAAAAAATATAATATAAAAATTTAAAGAAAAAAATGTTTTTTTTCTTAGTTTATATTATATTTTTGTAGAAGTAAAAGTTCTTCAGTTGAAAGTTTTTTACCATTTTTGAATTTTTCGAAAATTGCTTCTGCTTTTTCTTTTTCTTCTTTGTTCTTTTGATTAGGACTAGAAGATTGTTTAGCAGGTTTTCGTTTTTTAGGTTTGTCACGTCCTAATTTTTTATTTATTACGTGTATTTCACTTAAAACCATTTTGAAGTCTTCGTGTTTTGCAGATGCTTGTTTTCTAGCTTCTACGAATAATTTATGTGCTTCATCTGCAGCAGTTCTGATTTCATCAGTTTTTCTGAAGTATTTTATCATATTTTCGTGTGCTTCTTGTGCTGCACTTGAAAGTTCAACTACTTTTTGATGATATTTTTCAGATTCTGCTTTAAGTTCTTGAGCTTCTTCTTTTACTTTGTCATCTTCTTTGACTTCGTTTAATTTTTTACGAAGATCGTTAGCGTTTTTGACAAGTTGGTTTTCTTTTTTGATGTCTAAAACTCTAGTTTCAATTATTTTATCTATTTTTTCAATTTCTTTTTCGAGTTTTATTTTATCTTTTTTTCCAGAGGACCATTCAAGGTTTCTGATTTTGTCGTTGACATCATTTCTTTTCTTTTTGTATTCTTCAACTTCTTTGTTAATCTCATTACGTTCATTTCTGAATTCAATAGCTTTTTGAAGGTTTTCTTTAAGTTCAATATTTAATTTGTCACGTATTTTACGTTGTTCTTTTGCTTCTCTGTTGAATTCTTCTCTTTCATCTGTAATTTGAGATATGAGATTTTCTTTTTCTTCTTTTTGTTCTTTGACTCCTTCCATTGTGTCTGCAAGAACAAAGTTAACTGGTTCTGGAAGTTTGTTTCTTTTAGATTTTTTAGATTCTTCTTGAGGGGTGTTTTCCTGTGTTTCTTCTTCAGAATCTACTTCTTCTGTGTCTATTTTTTCGAGTTCAGCTAAGATATTTGTTAAGTCTTCTTCTATTATGATATCTGCTATTTCTTTGACTTTAGGTTTTGCATTGAATGCGATTCCGCATTGTGCATTTTCAATCATGGATATATCGTTAGCTCCGTCACCGACTGCTACACAGTTTTCTAATCCGTATTCTTTGTCTTCAAGGAATTCTTTTAATACATTAAGTTTGGAATCTGAAACTAATGGACCAGTTACTTCTCCAGTTAATTTTCCATCTTCTTCACTGAGGGAGTTTGTGAATAAATAATCGATGTTAAGTTTTTCTTTTATTGGGTTTGCAATTATATCGAAACTTCCACTTATTATTGCTATTTCATAGCCTTTTTCTTTTAATCCAGCTATGGTTTCTTCAGCACCTTGGTTAAGTGGTAATTCTTCACTTAATTTTTCAACATCTTCAATTGAAACTCCTTCTAGAAGTTTTACTCTTTCTTTTATAGATGTTTCGAAGTCTATTTCACCGTTCATTGCTTTTTCGGTGATTTCTTTTATTTCGTCTTCAACGTTTGCTATTTTTCCTATTTCATCTATGCCTTCACCATTTATTATAACATTGTCTAAATCAAATACTACAAGTTTTATCAAACATACCACCAATATTAAATTAAATCCAACTCTTTGAGTCTAGCTGAAGCTCTTTCTACTCCTAGCTTAGCATCATCACGAGTTTTAGCTCCAGTACAAACAACTTTACCAGAACCAAATAATAATAAAACGACTTTAGGGTCAGTCAACCTATATACTAAACCTGGGAATTGTTCAGGTTCATATTCTGTATTTTCTAATTCCAAAGCGACTGCTTCTAAATTTAATGTGGACTTCAAATTAGCAGAAGCTACAATATTTTGAATTGTAATTTCATATTCTTCTGGAATTTCAGTATCTATTGTTCTCATTTTGTCCACGGTTTTTTTAATAGCTAACTTTGAATCATCTACTGATTTTGCACCAGTACAAACGAGTTTACCAGAACTAAATATTAAAGCAGCGGTTTTAGGGTTTTTTAATTTAAAAACTAAACCAGGGAATTGATCTTTATTAAAAGTAACGCCTTCTAATGCTTCAGAAATTTCGTCAAGAACAACATCTTTACCAATACTAGCAGAGGATACAATGTTCTCTATTTTTATATCGACATCAGTCAATTATTATACCTCCAAAGTAATAAATTAATAAAAAAAGTGAGTAAAATATTTTAAAAAATAAATGTTATTAAACTAAAATTTTTACTATGTTTCATATTTGGATTTATAAACTATATAAATGTATTTATATACAAATCAAATTTTTCAAAAAATCACACATTTAATTAAAACAAAAACACAAATAAAATAATTATTACAAATAATCATTACTTCATTAAATAAATAGATTAAAATTTAATTAGGTTGTAAAAAAATTATGATTGAAGTTGAAGCAAAAGCAAAAATCAACAATATAAATGAAATTAAAAAAAATCTAAAAAAACTAAATGCCAAAAAAACAAAAACCGAATATCAAGAAGATATATATTTCAACAGTCCAATAGTGGACTTTGCAAAAACCGATGAAGCATTAAGAATAAGAAAAACGAAAACAAAAAAAGAAGAAAAAATTTTCATCACATACAAAGGACCAAAAATAGATAAAAAAAGCAAAACAAGAAAAGAAATAGAAATGGAAATTGAAAATGAAACAAAATGCAAAGAAATACTAGAAAATCTCAAGTTTAAAACAGTAAGAACAGTTAAAAAACACAGAGAATATTACACAATAAGTGAATATATAATAAATATAGATAAAGTAGAAGGATTAGAACCATATATGGAAATAGAAACAATAATAAATGATAATACAAATTATGATGAAAAACTACAGGGAATTTTCGACTTATTTAATAAACTAGGAATAAATGATGGTTTTGAAAGAAATTCATACTTAGAACTATTAGAAAACAAAGACTCAAACTAATTAAAAAATTTTATATAATCCTAAACAATAAAAAAAATTATTATAAAAAAATCATATTATTTAAATGAAAGAGTGAAAAATAATGCAATATTTTACAAGTCCTTTTAACAAAGAAGTAGAATTAAATTTCCCTAAAAAAATTACAATTTATGATACAACATTAAGAGATGGTGAACAAACACCTGGAGTATGCTTTTCAGAAACAGATAAAATAGAAATTGCAAAAAAATTAGATGAATTTAAAATCCATCAAATTGAGGCAGGATTTCCAATTGTATCTAAAAAAGAAAAAAAAGCAGTTACAAGCATTGCAAATGAAGGTTTAAATGCAGAAATATTATGTTTGGCAAGAACAAAAATTGAAGATATAAATGCAGCATTAGATTGTGATGTAGATGGAATAATAACATTCATGGGAGCATCAGACTTACACTTAGAACATAAAATGCACATTTCCCGTCAAGAAGCATTAAATATATGTATGAATTCCATAGAATATGCAAAAGACCATGGACTATTTGTAGCATTCTCAGCAGAAGATGCAACACGAACAGATATAGATTTTTTAAAAAGAATGTATAAAAAAGCAGAAAGTTACAAAGTAGATAGAGTTCATGTTGCAGATACAACAGGAGCAATCACTCCACAAGGAATGAACTTCTTAGTAACAGAACTTAAAAAAGAAATTAAAACAGATATAGCATTACATTGTCATAATGATTTTGGATTTGCAGTAGCTAATTCTATAGCTGGTGTACTTGCAGGGGCAACAGCAATATCCACAACAGTAAATGGTATTGGTGAAAGAGCAGGTAATGCATCACTAGAAGAAGTTATATTGGCATTAAAATTTTTATATGGGAAAGACTTAGGTTTTAAAACAAAAGTAATAAAAGAACTATCTGATATGGTATCTAAAAACACCAAACTTGAAATACCCTACAATAAACCAGTCGTAGGTAAAAATGTATTTAGACATGAATCAGGAATACATGTAGATGCAGTTATCGAAGAACCATTAACCTACGAACCTTACTTACCAGAAGTTGTAGGGCAAAAAAGACAATTAGTACTCGGAAAACATTCTGGAGCAAGAGCAGTTAAAGCAAAACTAGATGACTGTGGATATGAAGTAACCAGAGAACAATTATGTGAAATAGTTGAAAAAGTTAAAGAAAAAAGAGAAAAAGGACAATACATAACTGACGATATTTTCAAAGATATTGTAAAAAGCTTAAATGATTTAGAATTTTAAAAAATTTCACAAAGGAAATAAATATTCATGAATATTACAGAAAAAATACTATCTCAAAAAGCAGGCAAAGAAGTCACACCTGGAGAAATAATTGAAGTAGATGTTGATTTAGCAATGTCACATGATGGAACATCCCCTCCAGCAATAAAAACATTCGAAAAAATATCAAAAAAAGTATGGGATTCTGATAAAATTGCAATAGTCTTTGACCATGTAATACCAGCAAACACAATAGGATCTGCAGAATTCCAAAAAGTAGCAAGAGATTTTATTAAAAAACAAAAAATAACACATCACTACACTCATGGGGAAGGAATATGTCATCAAGTCTTACCTGAAAAAGGATTAGTAGAACCAAGTAAAATAATTGTTGGAGCAGACTCACACACATGCACATATGGAGCATTTGGAGCATTTTCAACAGGAATGGGCTCTACAGATATGGCAATGGTATACGCAACAGGAAAAACATGGTTCATGGTTCCAGAATCAATTAAAATAGAAGTATCTGGAATACTCCCACAAGACATAACTTCAAAAGACATAATATTAAAAATCATAGGGGAAATAGGAATAGGGGGAGGAACATACAAAACTGTGGAATTCTGTGGAAACACAATAGATACTATGAATATAAATAGTAGAATGACTATGTGTAATATGGCAGTTGAAATGGGAGCGAAAAACGGAATAATGGAACCTAACAAATCAACAATAGATTATGTTAAAAAAAGAACAGGAAAAACAGAAAAACAATTAAATATCTTAAAATCAGATAAAGACACAATTTATTCTGAAGAATTCTATTTCAATGTAGATAATTTAGAACCTCAAATATCATGTCCAAATGATGTGGATAATGTAAAAGAAATATCTAAAGTTGAAGGTACTCATATTGACCAAGGATTTATAGGATCATGTACAAACGGAAGATTTGAAGATTTACAAGTAGCAGCCAAAATCCTAAAAAATAACAAAGTACATGATGATGTTAGATTAATCATAATACCTGCATCAAAAGAAATTTATAATAAAGCATTAGATGAAGGATTAATTAAAATATTCTTAAACTCTGGGGCAATTGTATGTAATCCAGGTTGCGGGCCATGTTTAGGTGGGCATATGGGCGTTCTTTCAGAAGGGGAAACTAGTATATCTTCTACAAACAGAAACTTCAAAGGAAGAATGGGAGACCCTAAATCTAATGTTTATTTGGCAAATCCTGCTGTAGTTGCAGCATCAACTATTAAAGGTTTTATTGAAAACCCAACTAATATATAGAGTTTGATTAAAAAATGAATAAAGATAATGATATAAACAAACCACTAATTGAAAAAATAAATAATTTAGAAGAAAAATACGAAGGTAATTTTTCAAATACACAAAAAATTTTACTAACAACTGATGGATCTATAACTGCGATACTCGATGTTTTGCATGGTAAAATTTCTTTAAAAACTATTAATCAATATTTTACAGAAGCAGACAAAGAAATATCTGATTTATTAAATATTCAAATTGGAGACACAGTTATATTTAGAGAAATATTAATGTATAAAGATAAACAACCATTAATTTATGCGATTTCATATTTCCCAGTAAAAAGATTATCTGAAGAGTTTAAATCAGATTTACAAAAAAAAGATATTCCTCTAGGACGAATTCTTAGAAAATATTCAATAGAATCTAGAAGAGAGGTTAAAAATATTAATATTGAAAATCCAACAGAACGACTAGAAAATATATACAAAACTAATGAAGAATTTTTAGCAAGAGATTATAATATTATAAAATCTAATGAAATTTTCATATGGGTTAAAGAATTATTCCCAATATCATATTTTAAATAAAATTAATCTTTCGAGGCTTTTTTTATGGGTGTTAAATTTACAGATATTGTAGAAACAGAAAAAATTGAATTTAAATATCTTGAAAATAGAAGTGTTGCAATTGATGCATATAATACGCTTTATCAGTTTTTATCTGGGATTCGTCAAAGAAATGGAACTCCTTTAATGGATGAAAATGGAAATATAACTTCTCATCTTAGTGGAATTTTATACAGAACTTCTTCCATAGTTGAAAAAGGAATAAAACCAATTTTTGTCTTTGATGGTAAGCACTCTGATTTTAAATCAGAAACTGTTGAAAAAAGAAGAGAAATACGGGAAGAATCTGAAAAAGAATGGAAAAAAGCATTAGAAGAAGGGGATGAAGAAAAAGCCCGTAAATTTGCAATGAGATCTTCTAAATTATCACCATACATTATAGAATCAAGTAAAAAATTATTGGAATTGTTAGGGATACCTTATGTTCAAGCAAATTGCGAAGGTGAAGCACAAGCATCATATATGGTTCAAAATGGGGATGCATGGGCAGTAGCATCCCAAGATTATGATTGTTTATTATTTGGTTCTCCTCGAACAGTAAGAAATATGACTATTAGTGGAGGATTATCAAAACTTGAGTTTATGAATCTTAAAAAAATTTTAAATAATTTAGAATTAACACGTGAACAATTAATTGATGTTGCAATATTGGTAGGAACAGATTTCAATCCTGGAGTTAAAGGAATAGGTGCTAAAACTGGATTAAAATTAATTAAAAAGAATACATTAGAAGAAATTCTAAAGAATAAGGGAATAACTCCAAGTGTTGATTTGGATACTTTAAGAAATATATTTTTGACTCATGAAGTAAATACAGACTATGATATTAAATGGAAAAAAGTAGATTATGATGGTTTAATAGATTTTATGTGTAATGAACATAGTTTTTCAGAAAATAGGGTAATTAACTCTGCAGATAAATTGAAAAAATTAAGTTCATCCCAAAGAAGTCTTGAAGATTGGTTTTAAAAAGGAGAAAATTCTTCACTAAAAAATTCTTTAACATATTTTATAGCTAAATCAACTTGTTTTGGATACATTTTAGTAATTTTATTTTCATATTCTTTACGGGTATTTGATTTAGTTATTAAATATAAAAGAGACATAGCCACTTTTATAGATTTATTTTTATCAAAATTATATTCTTTTTTTGATTTTTCTAAATTGAAATTATTTTTAAATGATGGTATTTCAATAGTTTTACAAACACTATTTTTATTAATATATTTAAATCGTATTAATGGACTTACAGAGCTAACTAAGACATACTCTCCGCAATCTATAAGTGGGGGAATATTTTGGGTTTCAAATCGTGAATTTGAAGTTAATTGTTTAAAATGAGTTATATTGTATGAGTGTAGTTCAGTGTAAAAATCAGGTTTATATTTTTTTATTAATTTTATTATGTTGTGTCCTTGTTTTGTTTTATAAAATTCTTTATTTAATGTAGAAATGTAGGGGGTTTTTTCAAAATTGTAGATATAGGTTTGCCCTATACTAAAATCTTCATTATTTAGGAGTTTTATGAGTTCTATGGTAGTTTCACCTTCGTTACCATGAACTCCTCCTATTATAAGTTTTGTAGGGCCTTCTCCATTATCTACATGTTTAAAATATGCCATTATTATGTTCCTTGTTCCCAGTTTGCAAGGTATTCTTCTTGTGTGTCGCTTAGTGTGTCAATGCTTATTCCCATAGCTTTTAATTTGAGTTCTGCTACTTTGTAATCGATTTTGTCTGGTGCTTTCATCACATCAATTGGTAATTCATTGTTTAATATGTATTTTGCTGAGAGTGCTTGTACTGCAAAACTCATATCCATAATTTCTGCTGGGTGGCCTTGACCTCTTGCAGCTGCAAGGTTAACTAGTCTTCCGTCTGCTAGTAAGTATAGTTTTCTTCCATCTTCCATTTCAAACATTTCTATACTTTCACGGACTTCGCTTATATTTTTGGATTGGTCTTCTAGGTCTTTTCTATTGATTTCTACATTGAAGTGTCCTGAGTTTGCAAGTAAACATCCATCTTTCATGTATTTGAAGTCGTCACCTTTTATAATGTCGATGTTTCCTGTTACGGTTATGATTAGGTCTGCTATTTTGACGGCTTCTCTTATTTTCATCACTCTGTATCCATCCATTCTTGCTTCTAATGCTCTTATTGGGTCGATTTCAGTCACTATGACATTAGCTCCTAATCCTGCTGCACGAGATGCGACTCCTCGTCCACACCATCCGTATCCACATACTACAACATTTTTTCCAGCGATTAGCATGTTTGTTGTTCCCATTATTGCATCTAATGAGGATTGTCCAGTACCGTATCTGTTATCGAATAGGTATTTTGTGTATGCATCGTTTACTGCGATTACTGGGAATTTTAATGCTTTGTCTTTTGACATTCCTTCTAGACGGTGTACTCCTGTGGTTGTTTCTTCACATGCTCCTTTGATTTTGTCTATTAGTTTTGGATATTTGTTGTGTATTTGAAGTATCATATCTGCTCCGTCGTCTATTATTATGTCTGGTTTGTGGCTTAGAACATTGTCGATTGCTTCATAGTATTCTTCGTCTGTCTGTTCTCTCCATCCATATATATTTAGTCCAAGTGATGCTGCACCTGCTGCTGCATCGTCGTGTGTGGATAGGGGATTGCATCCAGTCATTGCTACTTCCGCTCCACCTGCTTGTAATGTTAATCCTAAGTTTACTGTTTTTGGTTCTAAATGTAAGCATGATCCTATTACTATTCCTTCAAATGGTTTTGTTTCTTCGAATTCTTTTTTTATATGTTCTAGTACGGGCATGTGTTTTTGTACCCATTCTATTTTTTTTATTCCTTCTTTAGCAAGGTTAATGTCTTTAATGTTACTCATTATTAATCACTTTTTGTTAATTTTTTTGTATAATGGCTTTTTTTTATTATATTTTTACTATCTTTTTTATTTTTTAAATATTTTTTTAGTTTGAATTGGTTTTTTTAT
>CAZJLS010000021.1:0-23737 GCA_964547125.1 uncultured Methanobacteriaceae archaeon
TAATAGCAGGAGGTCCTTGTGCAAGTAGTAATCCTTCTGTTATAAGTGATTTTATTGATATATTCCTCATAGGGGATGGGGAAAATATTTTAGATGAATTATTTAATAATATACATAAAGATTATGAGGAATTAGGAAAAATTCCGGGAGTTTACATTCCTAGCATAAATAATGAAGTTAAATTACAAGTAGTAAATGATTTAAATGATGCATATACTTGTAAATATCCAATACTTATTGAAAGTGACGATGAAGAATTTGAAACAATATTTAAAGATAGTATAATGTTAAATATTAGTCGAGGATGTAGTAGAGGGTGTAGATTCTGTATGAGCACATATCTTTACCGTCCAAAAAGAGAAGCTAAAAAAGAAACACTAATAAAATATTGTAAACAAATAAGAGAAAAATTCAAATTAAATAAAGTAACCCTAATTGGGGCAGCAGTAAGTGATTACAGTGAAATTAACGAACTAATAAACGAATTAGAAAATGAAGGTTTTCAAGTCAGTGTCCCTAGTATGAGAATAGAATCAATAACAGAAAACACACTAATCAAACTTAAAAAAACAGGACTAAAAACATTAACAATAGCCCCAGAAACAATACCTCTACTTAGAAAAAGGATAAATAAAGAAATACCAGATAATATAATTTTCAACTTAATAGAGAAAGCCACCGGATTAGGATTTAACATTAAGTATTATTTTTTAATTGGAATTCCAAATGAAACACAAGAAGATATTGAAAATCTAGTTAAATATATAAAAAAAATAGATCAAATGAAGAAAAATAATAATGCGAAAATGAGTTTTAGTATAAATCCAGTAATACCAAAACCTCACACACCTTTACAATGGATTAAATACGATTTTAAAACAAATAAGAAAAAGATAAAATATATGAAAAAAGAATTAAAAAATATAAATGTGAAATTTAGTAGTGCAAGACTAGGACTGATACAATATATCTTATCTTGTGGAGACAAAAATGTGGGGAAATTAATAGAAAAAACAATCCAAAAAAAAGTATCCACCAAAGAATGGATAGAAACAATTCCAGAATACAATTTAGAAGATAAATTACCATGGGACAATATTAATGTCCAAGTAAATAAAAAATTTCTAAAAAAAGAATATGAAAAATTACTAAATAATCAAACAACACCCTGGTGTGAAAAAAATGGCTGCTATAATTGTGGAGCATGCACCATTGAAAAAAATTAAAGGTCTATGATATAATGGTTGAATTTGCAAATAGGACAAAAAGTATAGAATTAAGTGAAATACGTAAAATGTTTGAAAATACAAATCCCAATGCTATAAATTTAGGTATTGGAGAACCAGACTTCAATGTCCCAGACAATATAAAAAATGCAATTAAAAATGCAATAGATGATAATATAACTCATTACACTCCAAATAGAGGTTTTGAAAATCTAAGACAAGCAATTACAGAAAAATTTAAAAAAGACAATAATATACAAACCCAAGCCGACAATATTATAGTAACTACTGGAGCATCTGAAGCACTATACGACTGTGGACAAGCATTATTTGAAAAAGGAGATGAAATATTAATACCTGATCCAGGATTCTTATCTTATGATGCAGTTGTTAAATTATGTGAAGCCAAAACCAAATATGTACCCTCACCTATCAGTGATAATTTTAAATTACGTGCAGACACAGTAGCCGAAATGATAACACCAAATACCAAAGCAATAATCTTAAACAGCCCTTCAAATCCAACAGGAGCAGTTATGGACAAAGCAGATGTTAAAGGAATATGTGAACTTGCCGATGACCATGATTTTATCATTATCTCAGATGAAATTTATGAAAAAATAATATATGATAACAATAAACATTACTCTCCTGGAGCATACAGTGAAAATGTTATAACATTAAATGGTTTTAGTAAAACTTATGCTATGACTGGTCTTCGTATTGCATATATGGCATGTAATAATGAAGATATTCTTGAAAACTTACTTAAAATACACCAGTACAATACTGCTTGTGCTTCTAGTCTAAGTCAAGTAGCAGCATATGAAGCATTAACTGGTCCACAAGACAGTGTTAATATAATGGTTAAAAAATTCCAAGATAGAAAAGATTTAATAGTTAAATCTTTAAGAAAAATGGGATATGAAACTACTGATTGTGAAGGAGCATTTTACACATTCCCCCAAATTGAAGATTGTGAAAATTTTGTTAAAACAGCAATGAATAAAGGCGTTATTACTGTTTTAGGAAAAGCTTTTGGACCTACAGGAGTTAATCATGTCCGCATGTCATATGCTAACAGTTATGAAAATATTGAAAAGGCAATGCATATATTAGAAAATATATAAAAAAAATTAAGAATAAATATGAGTAAAAAAGTAAGAAAAAAAGGAGGAAATAAAGCTTTAGGAATTGCTTTATTTGGTAATTTATTCCTAACTGTATTTAATCTTGCAATTGGGTATGTTAGTGGAAGTTTTGCACTTATAAGTGAAGGTTTACATACATCAACTGATGTTATAACAAGTATTATTGCATTTATAGGATTTAAAATTGGTAATCGCCCTGCAGATGATACACACCCTTTAGGACATGGTCGTGCAGAAGCAATATCTGGACTTATAATTGTTATCTTCTTATGTATTGTAGCTTTTGAGATTATAGAAACAGCTATTTTTAAGTTACTAAATCCTAGCAATATTACCAGTCCAACACTTCTTGCAGCAGGAATGGCAATTATAGGCATAATTACCAATCTTATTGTTAGTCATGAAATAATTAGTATTGGTAAAGATATCAATAGTCCTGCGATTGTTGCAGATGGTTATCATCAAAGAACTGATGTTTATAACAGTTTAGCCATACTTATAGGAGTTGTTGTTTCAAATCTTGGATTTCCAATAGCAGATCCAATTATTGCATTATTTATTGGAGGAATCATATTAAAAACCGCATTTGATGTAGGTAAAGATAATCTCAATAACATTATGGGCACAGTTCCAAATGAAGAATTTGTAGAAAAAGTAAAAGAGGTTGCAAGTGACGTTGAAGGCGTTAGAGGTGTCCATGATATCCGTGTTGATTACTTTGGATCTTATGCAATAGTCACATTACATATTTTATTAGATAATGATTTAAGTTTAGTTGAAGCACATGAAATTTCCCATCATGTTCAAGACAGTATTGATGCTAATATTGAGGTTGTTGAAAGTGTTACTTGCCATACATGTCCTGTTGGTTTAGAATACGATCATAATCAATCAATTGATAAAGAATCATGAATATAAGCAATTATATATAAAAAAAGAGATTAGATTAAATTTTTAATATTTAGTATTTGAAAAAGAGTTTAAAACGCCGGGAACGGGATTTGAACCCGTGTTATCATAAGATAATCGGATTAGCAGTCCGACGCCGTACCAGGCTGGGCCATCCCGACATTATTATTATATTAGTATAAATCTATTATATAAACTTTTAGTTTTTTTTATTAAAAAAATGGCATGTTTAAAGGTCGAATAAATTCAACTATGTTAGTTATCTCAAAAAATAACTCCATCTCGCTGTTCTACAAGCATCGAATGTAAATAGTAGAGCTGCTCCTTCCCAGGCCTGACACGTTCCCAAATTAAGGATGATTAACTTTTACCCTACAGTAAAAGTCCCATCGCCACCAATCCTGCAGGACGAAACTTCGACATTACTTTTTAAGGCCAACGATAATCTCCAATAGCCTTCCCTTAAACTTCGACCACACCATATAGGGGATTTGTGTTTACAAAGGACCCCTAACCCTCCGGTCTAGCCATTAATAATTTAAGTTTAAAATATTATATAAAATTTTCCCATTAAAATTTGTTATTATAATAAAAAAAATATAATCTAATAAAATGTTAAAAACCAAACATAAGTCCAATACTCTAGCATTATTTAAAAAAAATAAAATTAAATTTCAAATATTGGTATAAATACTCTTAAAAGGATTATTTTTATATAAAAAACAAAAATAAAATAAATATTTTTCAAAAAAAAAGCATAATTCTAAAAAGTATTTCTTTAAAAAATATATTAGAAAAAAATGTTGACTAAGTATACTGTGTTGATAATTTATTTATATTAAAAAAAACAAATAAGCAAATCAAATAAGAGATGATATATATGGAAACAAAAGCAGTTAGAGTAAGTTTAAATAATCACAAAAGATTATCAGACATTGGGAAAAAAAACGATACATTCAATGACATAATATCAAAAATTTTAGATGAATATGAAGAGTATCAAGAAATTAAAGATTTAATTGAAGCAGATAAAGAGTTTGCAAAAGGTGAAGGAATACGATTTGCATCTATGGATGAAGTAGATAAATATTTGGATAAAATATAATGGAAATTGAATTTAAACGTACTGCTTTAAAACAACTAGCATATTATAAAAAAAAGAATCCAAAAGCATACCAAATGATTTATAGTAAAATAGAAGAAATTAGAAAAAACCCAAACGATATTAAAACAAAAAAAATTAAAAAATATCCTAAATATAAAAGAGTTAGAAAGGGAAAATATCATATTTGTTTTAGAATTAAAGATAACTGCATATATATTGGACGAATAGACGATAGGGGAAAAGTTTATAAATAATAATTTTATTTATATCTTATACAATTCTACAAAACCAATACAATGCATTTTTTTATTGTTTTAAATTTCTGACCAGATGGCTTCTATTACATCTCCGTCTGAAATTATTCCAACTAATTCCCCATCATCTATTACAGGTAACTGGTTTATTATTCCTTTTCCAGGTGTTTGGTTGTGCATTAGTAATATTGCATCTGATAGGCTTGATTCTGAACTTACACTTGCAACATTTTTCACCATTACTTGTTCGACAGTTGTTCCTAATTGATAATTATCCAGTATTAGGTTGTGTCCTAAGTCTGTTGCTGTTACTATCCCAACTACAATATCATTGTCTATTACAGGCATTGAACTGATTTTTTCTTTCATCAGTTTTTCAAATGCGAAAACTACTTCTTCGTCTGGTTTGACTGTAATTACATTTTTAGTCATTAATTCTTTTACTTTTTTATTTAACATTTTTTATAAATCTCCATATTTTCTTGTGATGTATTTTATCATTGAGTATATTGTATCTATTACTACAATGTTTTCTATTATTGGGATGTTGTATATTTTTGATTGTTGTATTGTGTATTCTTGTATTTTACGTATTGAGTCAAAATTATCTAGGTATCTTTGTAGAGGTCTTCCTGTTCCGGCTTCTCGGCATCTTGAGAATAATCTTCCTTTGTGCATTTCTTCGTCTTTTAATGATAGTGTAAACATTATAACATTTTCTTTATCCATTAAGTCTTGTCTTATGAATCCTGGAACTATGTGAACTCCTTCTATTACTACACTTATTCCTTCGGTTATTGCTCTTTCTATTACTGCTTCTACCCCTACATTTATTGTTTCTATGTGGCTTTTGTAACCTGATATTGTTGGATCGTAGTCAAGTGGTGGAGGTATTCTTAGTACGTTTTGTGCTGTGTAGCTTGATTCATGTATTACTGGACTTAGTTCTTTGGAGATTATTTTTCGCATTACTTCTCGTACCATGTCTGTGCTTATCATGTTTTTTATACCTAAGCGGTTTGCTATTTCGAATGCGACTGTTGATGTTCCTACTCCTGATGCTCCTCCGATTAGTAGTATTAGTGGGTCTTTTCTTTGTTTTATTTTTCTCCAAGTCATATATTTTTCTGCTATTTCGGGGTCTTCATTTTGTAGTTCTTTTATTATGTATTCTACTAATTTTTTTCTTGTTATTTTTTTTGTGTTGTTTTTTATTAATTTTTTTTCTATTGTTATTGCTATGTCGTATGCTTTTGTTATTCCTACTTCTGCTCGTGTTAATGATCTTGATAATACTCCCTTTGAGAATGGTTCTGTGTATTTTTTACCATCAAATGTTCCTTCGACTAGAATCATTTTAGTATCTCCTTTGTTTTATTGTATTTTTTTGAGTTGATTTTTTTGGTTTTTTTGTTTATTGTTTTATGTTTATTAATTTTGCATTGAAGTTTAATTTATCATTAACTTCTATGAGTACTGCATGGTTTTCTTCAAGGGGTCCTGGATTAAATATGAGTGTGTCTTTAATTTTATCTTCTGCTCTTGCTTCATGTATATGTCCACATATATTTATGTCAGGTTGGAATTCTTCAATAATATTACGCAAACTAATACTGCCCGCATGCCCCCCATCAGGTAAAACATCAGCAAGAGTATCAAAAGGAGGTGCATGAGTCACAAGAATACGTAAATCAACATTATCTTTATTAACAAAATCATAATCCTCAAATAAATCGCTTAAACCATCATAAATAATAGAATCATCAACTTCACTAGGAGTATCAAAAGGAGTAGGATTAGATCCGCCAAAACCAAACAAAATAACCCCATCATAAGAAACAACATTATTATGAATACAAACAGCCTCAGAATTAACTATTTCATCACAAACACCTTCAGGATCACAATTACCATGAATACTGATAACATCAATACCATTAGATTTAATATTTCCAATAAATTCCCCAACAAATTCTAATGGTCCGAAATTAGTAATATCTCCACAAATTAAAACTAAATCTACATCATTTTCATCCAAATATTTATCAAAATAAGGATTTACTTTACCATGAATATCTGTAATTGCCAAAATTTTCATAAAAAAACAACTCCTAGAATAAAATATTAATTATTATAAAATTTGTAATTAATAGTAAAAAAAGTATTATAAAAAAAAGTAAAAAAAATGAGAAAAAAATTTATTCTGAGAAAAATGGACCTAACTCTTTTAAAGCTTTTTGAACTTTTTCTCTCTCACCATAAACTGCAATAGTCACATCATCATCAAATTCAAGTATAACATTTTCATATTCAGCTACTTCTTGAACACGTTCTTCGGAAATTGGCTTATCTAATATAATTCTAGCAGATGAAAGTCCTGGAGGTGCATTTACTATGAATCTAGAACCTAATTTAGGCATATTAGTAACTTTTTCACCTTGAGATGCTTTTTTAAATATATTTTCCCAATTTTCAACGTATTCTTCGCCTTCATTTTTAGCTAAGTTTATTAGTTGCTCCTGAACTTGTGTTAATGTCATCTCTGCTTTCATTAATTGTTCCATTAATTCTGGAGATGATGGATCTCTTTTATAAAATCCTATTTGGGAACGAACCATACTTAAATCTTGGTTAAGTTCATTTGGAATATTATATCCTTTGCTTTTTAAGTTAGATAATAAATCAACTGTGACTTTCCAAGATTGTTCTGTAGGTAATATGTTCATATGTGACCTTCTAATATTTTTATTGTAGCATGGTTTATTTTAGCATCTTCACCTTCAAGTTCTTCTTTAATTTTATCGAGACTGTCATAATTTTTTAAGAAGAGTACATGATGGCTTGTTGTTCCAGTTATATCCAATATTGCGATTTCATCGAGTGGTTCTGGGTTTACATTTTCGATTGATGCTTTGAAATCAACATAGGGTTGCATATCTTCTGGAACATCTTTGTATCTGAATATTCCATTTAGTGTTGCTATAAATACCATTTTTTATAACTCCTTCAATTTTTTTTATTTTATATTTAATACATTAAGTATTATTTAAATATTATATTAAATTTTTTTAAATAAATTTGTTTGTATCATATAAAACAAAATTATTTTTCATAAAAAAAAGAGGAAGATGTGAATCTTTCCTCTTTTTTATTTTTGTTTTTTAAATTGTGAAAAAATTTAGTTTATTTTTTCAAATACTGCATCTGCGTTTATAGCTTGAGCATCTAATGTTAATTCTTCTTTAGATAATCCCATTGCTAATCCATATAGTTGTGCTAAGTGGAAAACAGGTATTCCGAAGTCTGTTCCGTATTGTTCATTAACTTCTCCTTGACCTGCATCGAATTGCATGTGACAGAATGGGCAGATATCTACAATACAGTCAACACCTGCTTCTTTCATATTTTGGAGTTTTTCATGAGTGAAGCTTGTTGTTACTGCTTTATCTCTAGCTCTTAAACCTCCTCCTGCTCCACAACACATCATTTTTTCTGCGTATGGTACGGATTTAGCACCAGTAATTTCTACTAAATCATCTAATATGGATGGGTTTTCAGCACTTTCTTCAATACCTACTTCGTCTGTTGGTTTGAGGAAGTGGCAGCCGTAGTGTACTGCAACATTTAAGTCTAATGGTTTTGTGAATAATTCTTGGAGTTTATCTAAACCAATATCATTGTATAAGAATTCTGCTAAATGTCTTATGTTTGTAGAACCATTGAATTGTTTGTCAGTAGTTTCAGCTAATATTTTGTTAATTTCTTCTTTTTTAGCTTCATCTTCTTTTAATATTCTATTACAGTCAGATAATGATCCGAAACATCCGTTACATTCGGTTAATACTTCATTACCCATTTCTTCTGCAATAGCAATGTTACGTGCTGCGATTGTTTCCCAAGTTGTTTCATCAAATGAACCGAATACTCCTGGAGCTGGACAGCATGATGCACCTTCCATATCTTTTACTTCAACACCAAGTTTTTCTAATAATAATCTTGTTGATTTTTCAATACCAGGATAACGATTTTCCATAATACATCCTAAAAAGTATGCTATTTCCATTTTATTAATCCTCCTTTTTTATTTAATCCTATTTTTTTATTCTTTTAATCCACCAGTAGCTTCATCGTATCCGATTAATTCATCGAATTCACATGCTTTACAGATGTCTTGAACTTCTTTTAATGCTTCTGGGAATGAGTGAGTTGTTGGTGGTAATTCTGGAAGACCAATTTTTACTCTCATTTCTTTTACTTGGTCGTTAATTGGTACAGCATGTCCAGTGTTTAATACAAATACACCAGTCATTTTGTGTGCTTTTGCCATGTATCCTGCATGAGATGCTATACGACGTGCTTGTTTTACTACGTCTACGATTTTTACTCCTCTTGGGCATCTTTCTTGGCAGGTGAAACAGGTTGTACACATCCATAATGCATCGTCACTGATTACTTCATCTTTTAAACCGAGTAAACAGTTTCTAACTAATTTTCTTACTCTGTAAGGAGTTCTTCTTCCTGAAGGACAGGATCCTCCACAGGTACCACATTGGAAACAGTGATCTACAGTTTCTACTCCAGCATCGATGAATTTTTGATGGAATTCTGCATCGATGTCATCCATAGTAAATATATCGTTATCATTTAATAAAGTCATTTTATCGCTCTTTTTATCTTTTTTTTCTGAAATTTCAGTATTTTCTTCTTCTGAATTTTCAGTAGTTTCTTCTGCTTCTTCAGTTTCAATTGTTTCTACTTCAACTTTTTTTGTTTCTGTATCTTCAATTTCTACTGCTTGTTTTTCTTTGTTTTGTGTTTCTGTTTCTGATTCATTAGGTGTTTCTATTTTAACCTTTTGTGAATCTTCATCATTTTGTTTTGTTTCTTGTTGTTCTGTGTTTTTTGAAACAGATTCTCTATATTTTTGTATTTTTTCTACTTTATCTTCAGAAGATGTCTGTGTTGAAGGTTTTGAGACATTAGATTCTTTTGATTTTTCTTTTTGCGCTTGTTTTTGGCTTTTATCAATATCTTCTTGAGCCTCTTTAACCAATGCTTTGAGTCTTTCTAAAACAGACATATTGTAAACACACCTAGGACAATCATGGGCTTTTTTACCTCAAATCCTTAATTATTATTAAGTTGTTTGTGAGTATATAAAGCTTACTAAAAAAAATAAAATTGTAACCTAAAAGGTTACAGTTTTTTAGGTAGCAGTAAAAAAATATAAAAAACAACAAAAAGAAAAAACAAAAATATGACAGAAAAATTCGCAATCAAAAAACACGACGGACCAGGAAGACTAACAAAAATAAACAACACACAAACACCCAACACAATAAACCTAAAAAAATACCACATAAGCCCAAACCAAGAAACACCATACAACATAGAAAAAGAAATCGCAGAAGAAAACATAAACAAAACAATAGAAAATGCAAAAAAAGACAACACCAAAGAAATAGGAGTAATCCAAGGAGGAAAATACATAGACCTCCGATGCGAATGTGCAAAAAAACTAGAAGAAATAGGATACAAATACCTAATAATTGCAAACTCAGACGAACTACTCTTACACCCCCAAGATTTAATAGAAACAATAATAAAAATCAGAAAAACAATAAAACCCACAACATACTTAATATTCCCATTTGCAGAACCAACATTCATACCATTACTATCATATCTAGGAATTGACTTCTTCAACAAAGAAACTGGAGCATACTACTCAACACTTAACATACTAATGACCCCAACAAAAAACTATGAACTAAACACTTACAAAATATATGAAATGAACTCAGAAGAATTAGAAAAATACAATAAAAATACTATAGATTTCGTTTTAAGAGAAGTGAGAACCCATATGGAAAATAGTTCACTTAGAAATCTTGTTGAAGAAAGAGCAACGAGTAATCCGCAAATAGCATCTGCATTAAAAATACTTGATAGAAAGCATCAAGACTACTTACAAAAATACACACAATTATATTAAAAAAAGTTTTATTCAAATAAGAAAATAAAAAAAAATAATTAATGACACCTACATCCAAAAAAGAAATTAAAAATCTTTTTAAGATAATATACAACTTTATTTTCCCCTTCTTTTTTCTCAACTTGACAACATGCCGGTTTGTTTTTAGCAGCCATCTAATACTTCACCTTTTATAAAAATTTTTTAAAAATAATGATAAATTTAGATATGATTTTTGATTTTTTCTTTTAATTTGATTATAAATTGAAAATCTTCTATTTCTCTTTTATTAGGATATCCGCATCTTGGACATATAATATTATCACATGCACAGTCACTACATTCATATGCACAACCCTCTGCACCGGGAGATTCATCTTCATCATATATAAATCCACAATTCATACATTGCATAAATTAATACTCTCCTACAATTTTTTTAACTATTGTTAATTTTTTAATATTATATAAAAAAAATATATAGTTTTTAGAAAAATTAATCTAAAAAACTATATACAAAATGTTTTTTTAAATGTTTTAACCTAATCCCGCTAGTATACCAATATTATATACAATAAATGAACCAATATATGCTACGACTGTTGGTACTACAATAGCAAATATCATCCATTTCCAGCTGTTTGTTTCTCTTTTTATCATAGCAACTGTTGCAAAACATGGCATGTATAATAAACAGAATACCATAAAAGAGTATGCTTGTAATGGAGTGAACAATGCTTGCATACCTGCAGCCATTGCAGTAGGATCTTCAGCAACACCTAATATTGCACTGTATGTTGATACAACAACTTCTTTTGCAAGTCCTCCAAAGATAACTGCAACTGTAGCTTGCCAATTTCCCCAACCAAGAGGTGCGAATATTGGTGCGAATAATGTACCTATTTGACCAATAATACTTGCTTGACTTCCATATTCTACTCCAATAGGTAAACTTGCTAATACCCATATAAGTATACTTAATGCTAAAATTATTGTTCCTGCTTTTCTAATAAATGCTTGAGCTCTTTCCCATGTATGTATGAGAATACCTTTTACAGAAGGCACTTTATATGTTGGTAATTCCATAACAAAAGGAGTTGTTTCTCCTTTAAATAATGTTGATCTAAATACACGAGCCATGATAATCGCTACAACAATACCTATTAAGTATATAGACCAAGTTACTGCTCCTTCATTAGATGCGAAGAAAATAGCTGTAAATAATCCATATATTGGTATTCTTGCACTACAACTCATCCATGGCGTAACTAACATTGTAGTTATACGATCATGTTCTGTATCCAATGTACGTGTTGCCATAACTGCAGGTACTGCACATCCAAAACCAAGCATCATTGGTATGAATGCTTTACCATGTAAACCTGTGAATTTGTGCATTATTCTGTCCATAACATATGCTGCACGAGCTAAGTATCCTGAATCTTCCAATATACTCATACATAAAAACAGTAATATAATCAGTGGTACAAAAGTAAGTACTCCACCTACTCCACCAATAATACCATCCACTATTAAACTACTTAGGAAATTTTCTCCCAATACTGATCCAACCCATTCTCCTAACATTCCAAATAATTCATCAATCCAATCTTGGAATGGCGCACCTACAGTAAATGTTATCTGGAAAACAGCATACATTATAGCTAAGAAAATTGGTAATCCTAAAATACGATTTGTTAATATTTTATCTATTTTATCAGAAGTCGTTTGTTTTTCTATACTTGGTTTATCTACTGCATCTCTTATCAGTCCATCAATAAACCCATATCTTGCGTTTGCAATTATTTCTTCTGATCCTTCATTGTATAAGTCTCTTAAATGTTTCTTAACATCTTTTGCTGTACTTAATATATTTTGAGCTTGTGGAGAGTCTTGAACTTTTGCAGTTATTACTTCATCATTTTCTAGTAATTTTATTGCTGTCCACATGCTTGGAGTGTCTAATAAATTAGGATCAGCTTCTATTTTTTCTGCAATTTCCCCAATGTGAGATGTTAAATCTGCACCGTATGATAATCTAGTTTTTGAACTTTTCGGATTATCTGCAACATCTATAATTGCATTTATTAAATTGTCTACTCCTGTACCATCATCTGCTTCTATTTCAATGACTGGTACTCCTAGTAATTCTTGTGCTTTTTTTGCATCTATTTCGTAATTTATATTACGTGCAAATTTGTTCATATTTAGTGCTATTACAAGGTTTGCATCTAGTTCCATTAATTGTGTTGTTAAGTACAAATTACGTTCGAAGTTTGCTGCATCTACGATGTTTACGATTACATCATTATTTGAGTCAACAACAAAATCAATGGAGATTTGTTCTTCTATTGTTTTAGCACTTAAATTATAATTTCCTGGAAGGTCGACTATATTGAATTCGTAGGATTCTCCATTTTTGTCGAATTTGTAGGTTCCTTCCATTTTTTCAACGGTTTTTCCTGGCCAGTTTCCTACGTGTTGGTGCATTCCAGTTAAGTAGTTGAAGAGTGTGGATTTACCAACATTTGGGTTTCCGGCGAAACCTATTTTTAATTCTTTCATTTAGTTTATTCTCCGTTTTTATCTTTCGATGACTTAAACCTTTTTGGTATGAAGTCATTGGGCATTTTTACATTTTATTTTTAAGATTTTTTTATGAAAATCTTAATTTATAAAGTTAATAATATTTGTTTAAAAAAAGAAATTTTTTGAAAATAGTATTTTTATCCTTCTATTTTTACTTTTATGTTTTTTGCTTCTTCTTTTCTTAATGCTATGTCATAACCTTTTACTTTGATTTTTATTGGGTCTCCTAGAGGTGCTATTTTTAAGAATTTTATTTCAGCATCTTTTACGAATCCCATACTCATTAAATGTCTTTTGAGATCTCTTGCATCTTCTTCGCTTAATTCAGAATTATCTAAATCTGCGAATGATACAACTTTTCCATATTCTCCATTTTCCAATTCATTTAATGGCAATATTTGACCTGCTCGTGCACTCATTTCTTTTTTCACCTCGATTTGTGTTAATTTTATTGTTTTTTTGAGAGTAGAATTGAATATTATACCCAAAAAAGTTTAGGAATTCCTAAACTTTTATGATATTAATATTGTTTAAAAAACTATATAAATGTTTGGGGATTCCTAAAAAACTTAAAAAAAATAAAGAAAAAATAAGGTAAACCTAATTAACTAAAAAATATATAAGCAAAAAAGAATAAAATAAAAATAGCTTATGCCTACAAAACATAAGCAAAAAAAAATAATATTAGATTTTTTCTAAAAAAACTTTTTTGATTAAAAAAAAATTTGTGTTTTTAATTTGTTTGTTTCACAAATTTCTTTTTTTAGAATATTTTTTTCTTAGGGATAAATAAAATAAAAAAAATGTTTAAAAAAAAATTTTTAAGGATTGTAAAAATCATTAAAAAAAAATCCTTAAAAATCTAAACATTTTTAAAATATACTATTTCTTATAAAATAATTAAAAAACAGTAACCCGAATATTTTAAAAATTAATTTTTTATTAATGGTGAAAAAATAGGTGGAAAAAAATTATTATTATGTATAATAATTCCCCACAAATATTTTAAAATGGCTAAAACATTTTTTTATGAAAAAAATATTGTAAAAAAGAATAAAATTAATTTATAGCCCAAAACTGAATTTTATAAAACGTGTTTATTTTTTTATGGTTATAAATTCTATTGCCCAACAAATTAAATTTTATAGATTATTAAATTTTATTCTTTAAATTTTTTTGGAGGAAAAGATAAAGAAATTATGGAAAAAATGTTTATATGAATTTTTTAAATTTTATTAAAGCCATAAATTATTATTATCTTTCAAACAATATTTTTTAAAATTTTATTTTGAAAATTTTAAACTTTTTTTAAAAATGGAATATCATGCCTCCTTAAATAAGAAAAGCAATTCATCTGTCCGTATAATTTTAGAAAAAATTTTAATTATTAATAAAAAAAATTTTACTTTTGATTTGAATTTGGTGATCACATTAAAAATTATTAATTTTTTACGATGGAAAATGTGAGTTTAAAATTTTTTTATTAATATTTTTTCTAAAATATTCCTCCTTAATTTTTAGAGATTTTTTCCCCTAAAAATAAATTTTAGTTTTAGATATACAATAATGATTGTATTTAAAACTGTATTACTATATAAAATTGTTAGAGTATATAAAGTTTTTTATTTTTTTTGAAAAAAAACACTAAAAAAAGCATAAAAAAATAAACAAAAACATAAATAAAAAATAAAAAAATAAACAAATAAATATAAAACTTAAAATAAAATATATCCAAATACAGAAAAAATAAAATAAATTAAAGAAAAATACAAGTTAAAAACAAAAAATAAGCTCAAAAACAATCCCAAACAATAAATAAAGATTAAAATTAACCAAAAAAACAAAAAAGAAAAATATATTAAACTAACCAACAATAAAATAAGCAAATACACCAAAAAGCACCACCCAAAAACATACACCACCAAGAACCAAAAACAAGAATACAAGCACAAACAACAAAAAAACCCACAGAAAAAAAGTATTAGTAAAAAAAATAGAAAAAAATAAAAGCAAATCGCCAAAAAAAGAAAAAAATAAAGAAACAAAAAGAAAAACAGAAAAATAAGACAAAATAAAAAATAAAATAAACAAGAATACAGCAAACAATAAAAGAATAAAGAAACATAAATAAAACACAATAAAAACTAAATAAAAACCAATAAAAACAATAAATATAAGCATAACATAGAAAACAAAAACAAAAAAGAAAAAACCACACCCAAACACAATAAAAAACAACCAAGAAAAATAAAAGAAAAAAAGACAAAACATAATAAAAAACACCCCAAAAATGAAACTAAACCAAAACAATAGTCAAAACACCAAAAAACAAAAGGAAAAAAAGAAAATGGAAATCAAAAAGAAAAAAGAAAAAACACGCCAAGAAATATGGAAAACACTACACAAAAATCAACTAACCCACAGAAAAAATGGAGACTATGGAAAAATACCTGATTTCAAAGGAAAAAGCCAAGCAGCCAAAAAATTAAGAGAAACAAAAGAATATAAAAACTCAAAAATAATATTTACTGCACCAGACACCGCACAACAACCTGTAAGATACAACTGTCTAAAAGATGGTAAAACACTAATAATGGCAACCCCCAACCTAGAAAATGGATACGTACTTCTAAAAAATAATGAAAATAACATAGAACAAGCATCAGATAAAACATATGCAACAGAAAATGGAATCCCAATAAACAAAATGCCAAAAATAGACATAGTAATCGAGGGATCAGTTGGAGTAGATTTAAAAGGAAACCGATTAGGTAAAGGAAAAGGATATGGAGATAAAGAAATAAAATATTTATACCAACAAAAAAGCATAACCCAAAAAACACCAATAATAACAACAATACACCCCCTACAAATAAAAGAAAAAATACCAACAGACAAAAACGACTGCAAAATAAATATGATAATAACACCAAAAAATATAATATACACAGAAAACTTCAAAATATAAAAATAAAGGCATAAAATGATATTTGAAAACAATGAATTAATAATAAACTATCCAAATAACTGGATAAAACAAAAAAATGAAATAAAAAACTGCTTACTTATAATTGATTATGCAAATAAGAAAAGTAGAATAATGCTAATGAACTATCCTAACGAAGCAGTAAATATAAATCATTTAAAATCAGCAATTGAATTATTCCCCCGCGACGACAATTTAAAAATAGTTGATTCCAGAATAATCCAAATAAAAAATAAAACAGTCCATGAATTAGAAGCAATAAATGTTAACTCTAAACCCCCACTTAAAACAAAAAGTATAGGCTTAATAAATAAAAATGATGTATATATCTTTAATTATATGACATTTGGATTAAATAATCCGGAAGATAATGATTTAAAAAAAATTATTGAAAACCTACAATTTAAATAAAAAAAGAAAAAATATGGAAAATTTTAATAATTTTCCGGTTTTATTTGGAAGAAACTTATAGGATGATTACAAACTGGACATTCAATAGGAGCTTCTTTACCCACATAAATATGTCCACAATTTAAACATTGCCATTCAGTTTCACTTATTCTTTTAAATACACAATTTTCATCAATATTTTTTAATAATTTATTATATCTCTCTTCATGCTCTTTTTCAACATCTGCAACTTTACGGAATTTATCCGCTATTTCTTCAAATCCTTCTTCTTCTGCAGTATCTGCAAATCTTAAATATAAATCAATCCATTCGTAATGTTCTTTTTCTGCTGCATCTTTTAAGTTTGTTTTTGTATCTGGTACTTTTCCATCATGAAGATATTTGAACCATATTTTTGCATGTTCTTTTTCATTATTTGATGTTTCTTCGAATATTTTTTGTATTTGTACAAAACCATCTTTTTTTGCTTGACTTGCATAGAAAGAATATTTAGTTCTTGCTTCAGACTCATTAGCAAATGCTAATTCTAGATTTTTTTCGGTTTGTGTGCCTTTTAACTTTTTAAAATCCATTTTTTTCACTCCTTTTTCAAGTCAATTTTTAATGAAAAAGACTAATATTAAAAATACACATATATAAACTATTCGTTTTTTAAGTTTGACTAAAATCAATGAAAAATAAAGTTCATAAAAAAAGAATAGTGAAAAAAACTTCAAAGTGAAAAATAAGCTTATTATAATGAATAATTAAAAATTTCTAATCCTAAACCTTTATATCCGCATTCAGCACAATATTTATCTACAATTTTATCATCTTCAATTGCAAGTACTATTGTATTGAATCCGCAGTTTGGACAATGTCCTTCAAGATTTTTAATCATAATTTTATACTCTGTTTATATTATTAATGAGTTTTTATAGTAAATATTTGAAAAAAAATAAGAAAAAAATTTTGTAAAATTTTATTTTGGAGGATTATAAAAAAAATTAAGCCTCCATTAACTTTTTTTAATTTGAATTTTTAAATTTAATTATCCTTCATCCACATCTGGAGGGCTTGTAGAATGTCCCGTGTTACGGCTTCCACCTGCTCCTGTGCTTCCAGAACTTGAATGGCCGGAAGATGATGAGCTTCCTGAAGATGAGCTACTAGAAGAGGATGAACCTGAACTAGAAGATGATGAGTGAGAGCTAGAACCTGATGAACCAGAGTTACTAGATGATGAAGATCCATCTGAACTAGCACCGTTATTTGCATCATCAGCACCAGTGATATTAGTAATATTAGCATCACCATCAATGGAATTATTGTTTGAATCAAAAGTTCCCATTGATATAACTGCTGCTGCTGCAACTCCAACAATTAGGATAATAATAGCTAAAAGCAATATAATGAAATTTTCTTTTCTCATATTATCACTAAATGTCCTTTATAAATTTGAATATTTTTTCAAAATCTATTTAATTTTAAAAAAATAATTTAAAATATTTTTATGTATATACTTTATTAAAACAATATTGTATATAAAATATTTTATTTTTTATAATGCCTTAATTTTAGTTTAATCTTGTTGTTTTTCGAAACTTTTATATGTTTATAAATAACTAATATTTAAATATGATATGACTAATTAAAATCATATCTTTTTTCAATGGAAAAAAATGAATATGAAATTAATCCATTTATGATGATTCTACAGAACATTTATTAAATGGATAGAAAGTTTTCATTATCCGAAAAAATGAAAGGAAAAAATATAGAATTTTTTAACTTTAAATTTTTTAACTTCAATAGAGAAAAAATTAGAAACTAACCACTGTTATTAAATGAAAATATTTTTTCTTTTCTATTTTCTATAAAATAATATATTTTGACTATTTTTTAGACTTCTTTTAATATTTCTTTTGGTGCGTCTGCTATTTCCACTAGATATTCTGCTTCAACTATGTGAAGTTTTGATGGTATTATTATGCAGTGTAGTGGTCCTCCGAAGTCATATTTTATTAAATCTTTTATATAATCTGCTTTTACTATGTTATCTTTTGAACCCGCTCTCGCTATTCCTATTGCGAGTGTGTTTGGTGTTATTTTTCCTTGTTCATTTTCATATATTTTCATCAAATATTCTAATCCTTCGTTTACCGTCATATATTTTGATTTATCTGCTTGTATGTCTAGTAATACTAAAGTATGGAATTTGTTGTCCATGTTTGTTTCGATTGCTTGATATGGTGATTTTGGAAAGTAGTTTTCTTGTGGGAAGGGTATTGTTGTTACTTTTCCAAATTTGTATGCTTGTAATCCACTTATTGCAGGTGCACTTGAGATTATTGATGAACTGTGTATTACTTGATAAGGAATATTTTCTTTATGTGCTTTTACTAGGAATTCTGAATGAGTTGTTGCTATTAGTGGGTCTCCTCCAGTTATTAGTGCTATGTTTGATGTTTTTGCTTCTTTTAGAAATGGTGTTTCTTCTTCTACTTGTTGTCTGTTTAATATTATTATTTTTTTGTTGATTATTTTTTCTATTTCTTCTATATTAGATCCAAATAATCTGCTTGTGAAGAATTCTGCATATATTTTGTCTGCATTTTTTAGTGTGTTTATTCCTTTTAGACTTATGTCTTCTGAATCGAATAATCCTAATCCTATTAAATAAAACATTTTATCTTATTTTCCTATTTTTTATATTAATTATTTTTAATTTATTTGTTTTTTAGATATTTATATTATATTAAAAATATAATTAATGATTAAGTGTTTAAGAATATCATTTTATTATTTCATTGAATAAAAACAATTTTAGATATCATTAAATTCTATGATGAATTAATATTATGTATTTAAATTAAAGGTTAAAATAATATTTCGTAGGGATATAATGGAAAGTTTGAAAATTGAGTTAAGACATCTAAATGATGCTCGTAAAATTATAGCAGAAAAACAATTAATGAATATGGAATACAAAATAAAAACCAATGAAAACTATGGATTTATACCTTTAAAAGAAAAAGCAAGCCCACAACTAATAAACGAAATAAAAGAAAAAATAAACAAATCCAATCTAGAAATTGAAAATAGCGACGTAGAATTAACAAAAACAAAACAATATCCAAAAAGTATAACAGAAACACTCAAAGGCAAACTAACAAGTAAGGAAATAGAAAATATAAAAACTAGTTTTGACACAATAGGAGATATAGTTATACTTGAAATACCTGAAGAACTTGAAACACAGAAAAAAACAATAGGTGAAGCAGCTCTAAACTTTACAAAAAGAAAAAGCATATACATGAAAAAAAGTAAAGTTAAAGGAATAACAAGAATAAGAGATTTAGAACTTATTGCAGGAGAAGATAATCCAATAACAATACACAAAGAACATAGCACAAGAATAAAATTAGATGTTACTAAAGTTTACTTTTCTCCACGATTAGCAACCGAAAGAAAACGAATATCTGATACAGTTAAAACAAATGAAAAAATATTAGATATGTTCACAGGAGTAGGGCCTTTTCCTTTAATAATCGCCAAAAATACAGAATGCCAAATAACTGCAGTAGACATTAATGATGAAGCAATAAAATATCTAAAAGAAAACATAAAAATAAACAAATTAAAAGGAAAAATAAAACCTATATGCGGAGATATAAATCAGGTATCTGAAAATAAATTAAAAAATGAAAAATTTGATAGGATAATAATGAATTTGCCTGGAAGCGCATATCAATTTTTAAACCTTGCAATAAGCCACATTAAAAATGGAGGAATTATAAATTATTACGAATTTAGTGATAGCTTTGGACAAGGGATTGAAAGATTACATGAAGCCGCACATGAACAAAATAAAAAAGTGGAAATTATAACAAATCGTAAAGTTAAAAGTAGTAGTCCTGGAATGTGGCATGTTGGTATTGATGCGAAAATAACTGATTTATAACGGTTTTATAATACCATTTTCAGTTATTATCCCAGTGATAAGTTCTGATGGAACTATATCAAATGCGGGATTTATTACCTCTGTTCCTTTAGGACATATACGAGAGTTTCCATAATATCGTACTTCATCCCCATCTCTTTCTTCAATTATAGTGTCAAATATGTTAGCTTCTTTATCAAATGTACTTAATGGTGCTGCAACATAAAATGGTATGTTGAAGTTTTTAGCTGCAAGTGCTACCATAAAAGAACCTATTTTATTAACAACTCCACCTTTAGCAATTCTATCTGCACCTATAACTACTTTATCTATCATTTTTTGGCTCATTAAATAACCAGAGGCTACATCAGGTATTAATTTTACAGGTATGTTTTCTTGTTGCATTTCCCATACACTTAAGCTTGCTCCTTGACCTCTTGGCCGTGTTTCATCACAAATAACTTTTATATTTTTTCCTCGATAATGTGCTGCACGTATAACTCCTAATGCAGTTCCATAGTCAACACATGCAAGTGCCCCAGCATTACAGTGTGTTAATATTGTGTCGCCTTCATTTATTACTTCAGAACCATATTTTCCTATGTTTCTATTAGTTTGCATATCCTCTTCATACATTTTTATTGCTTCAGATAATATGTTTTCTGATTTTAAAACACGGTCTACTGCCCAAAATAAATTAATTGCTGTGGGTCTTGCTGCTTTTATTTCTTCCGCTGCTTTATTAATGTTTTCCCCTTTTATATCTGCTAGTGCCATACCAAATGCTGCAGCCACTCCAATTGCAGGTGCTCCCCTAACAATCATTGTTTTTATTGCATGTATGACTTCTTGGTATGTTTGACAGTAAACATATGTTAATTCATCTGGGAGTTTTGTTTGGTCTATAAGTTTTAATTTATTGTCTGTCCATTCTATGGTTTTCATTTCATATCACATAAAAAAATAATAAATGGTGATTTTAGGGTGTTTTTTAGTAATGGCTTTGTGGTGTCATTCCTAAGTGTTTATCTGATCCATGTTTTCCAGGTATTCCAAAGGCATCTGCTCGACATTGTGTGCATGCTCTAAATACTGGAAGTATTTCTTCTACTTCATCACGTACTTTTTCCATCATTTCACAGTCAGGTCTTGGGTAGTCTTTCATTTTGTTTAGTGGTATTAATGGGAGTACATTCATTATTGATGCTCCTCTTTTTTTAACCTCTTTTGCTACTTCTACTATGTGTTCGTCATTTAGTCCAGGGATTAGTACTGTGTTTACTTTTACTATTACCCCTCTTTTTGTTATTTTTTCTATTCCTTCTAGTTGGTTTTTTAGAAGTATTTCCGCTGCTTTTTTGCCTTTGTATACTTCTCCTTCGTATACAACAAATGAGTATATTTCCTTACCTATTTCTGGATCTACTGCATTTACTGTTACTGTTACTGAGTTTATTCCCAAATCTGCTATTTTGTCAGCGTATTTACTTAGTAATAGTCCATTTGTACTCATACATTTTATTAAGTCTGGTTTTTCTTTTACTGTTTTTTCGAAAAATTCGAATGTTGCATCGTTTGCTAATGTGTCTCCAGGTCCTGCTACTCCTATTACTGTTATTGGTCCATCTTTTGTTACTTCATTAACATGTTTCATGGCTTCTTCAGGAGTCATTACACATGATGCTACTCCAGGTCTTTTTTCTTCTGTGTTTAGTGATCTTGTACAGAAGTTGCATGCTATGTTACATTTTGGTGCTATAGGTACATGTACTCTACCTACTTTGTCATGCATTTCTTCGTTGAAACATGGATGTGCTCTTGTTAGGTGTGCGAATTTTGAAGCTTTTTTATTGTTTTCGGCTTTTTCATTTATAACTTTCATAAGGGTATGAACCCTCCTCTTAAATTATTTTTTTTATTTTGAATATTATGTTTGTATATATACGAATAATATTTAAAGTTAACGATTGTTATTAAAATATTTTATTTTAGAAAATAATTAATAAGATTTTTTAATCTTATCTAACTCTGCGATAATTTCTTCACAATGACTTATCCACTCATCTTTAATAAGCTCATCAGTAGCAATTACTGCAACAATATCCCCTCTAGACATATCTTTCATTATTTTAAAACCTTCAGGAACAATACGGAAAACAGCATCATAACACTTTCTTTTAAGATTCACATATGGATCATCAATAATCCAATCCCCAATATCCTTTTCACCATCCAATTCAATAATATATCTACTAGGCTGATGAACATTTTCCCTACCAAACTCCCCCCACAACTTACGAAGAACATTAGGAAGAAAATTCTCATTATTAATAGTTAAAACTGTTTTATCAGAAATATCATCATATTCAAAACTAACAGCCTCACTCAAATGAACCTTTTTAGATGTTCCTTTAAGTTTCATCGCCATAATGAAAACAACCTCATTAGGATTAACATAAGCCCTAAGATCAACAAGTGATGGTGCTAAAACCATATCTTGTAAAATTTGCTTAGTAATCATTTCATAAACTTTAGCACCTTCAGAATCATTAGATTCAATTAACATTACACTAAAATCCTCCCAAATTAATTAGATTTATTTTTCATTACGATTACCCATACCACTTACAAGTAATGCTGAACCTACTGCTCCAATATGTTGTGAATATTCAGGAACTATAACATCTATACCTCCAAGTGTTTCACTAACCGCCTCAACAAGTCCAGAAATAAGACTAGTTCCACCAACTTGTATTAATGGTTCACGTATATCAATTTCTTGAAGTTGTTGCTCATATACTTGCTCAGAAACACTGTGACATGCAGCAGCTGCAACATCTTCAGGTGTTCCACCAGCAGCAAGAGTAGTTACTAAATCTTGAATACCGAATACAATACAATAACTGTTCAATTGAGCTTTTCTATAATCCCCTTTAACAGCCAATGGACCTAATTCAGTAATATCAACATCTAATCTGCGACTTGTCATATCTAAAAATCTTCCAGAAGCCCCAGCACAAATACCCCCCATTGTAAAGTTATCAGGTATTCCATCATTTACAGTAATAACCTTATTATCCATACCCCCAATATCTAAAACTGTTGCTTCACCTTTTTGATGTCCTGCTAGATATACTGCACCTTTAGCATTTACAGATAATTCTTCTTGAACAAGTTCTGCTTTTAATGTTTTACCAATGGTTAATCTAC
>CAZJLS010000022.1:0-23709 GCA_964547125.1 uncultured Methanobacteriaceae archaeon
CATAACTTAGACCAACGCCATAAAACATATAGTACATCTATTAGACAAAGGTATGACATTTACAAAAATAATTTTAAACTATTGCAAAAAATCTTTAAATAATAAATACAATAATTAAAATACCCAACATTAAATAAAAAATTAGAATATAATAATTATTAAAAATTAAAAATTATCAAAAATAGTATGGATAAATATAAATTGAAATTGTTATTACTTGATTAAAAAAAAAGAAAAAAAGTAAAAAAAGTGGAGAATTTAGAATTTATCAATAACTTCTCCGAATAATTTGATGGATTCTTCGACATCTTTACCGACAGGGGAACCTACTACATATTGAGTTACACCCATGTCACCTAAAGCTTCTATCTTAGGTACAAATTCATCAGGAGTTCCACATACAGAGAATGCTTCTAGTAAATCGTCATCTACTAAGCCTATTGCTCCACCGAAGTCTCCTTTACCTAAGCATTCACCAATCTTAGCATTGATTCCTTCAGGTAATCCGTGTCTTTCGATAACTACAGGAGGTGCTCCTGCTGCAATAAATGCTACAACTATTCTTGCTGCGTCTTTTGCTTTTGCAGAGTCTGTTCCGATAGATGTGGATGTGTATGCAGTTACATCAAAGTCAGCAATGTTTTTACCTGCACTTTCTACTCCTTTTGTAATTAATGGTACTGCTGCTTCGAAATCTTTAGGGTTAGATGCATTAATTAAACAACCATCTGCTACTTCTCCAGAAGTTTCTAACATTTTTGGTCCTTGAGCACCCATGTACATTGGGATTGCATCTTGTACAGCTTTTACTCCGCCTAAAACTGCTCCGGATTCAGTTTTTTCTCCAGCAGTTAAAGCTTTAACATCAGCAATTGCTTGTTTTACAGTACTTACAGGTTTTGTCCATTCAATTCCTAAAGCGTCAAATGTTGCTTTGTCTCCAGGTCCAATACCAAAAGTAGCTCTTCCATCAGATAATTCATCAATAGTTGCAATTGCACTAGCAGATATTGCAGGACTACGTACATATGGGTTAGTTACTCCAGGTCCTAATTTAATAGTGGATGTTTCTGCAGCAATTAATGCTAAAGCTGCATAAACATTTTTGTTGTTGTAGTGGTCAGTTACCCATACATATTCAAATCCTACTTCTTCAGCTAATTTTACTTTTTTAACAATATTGTCCAAAGGTTCATTTGGAACAAATTCGATACCGAATTTCATTTATTATCACCATATTAAAATATATATAGTTACTTATAAAGTATTTGTTATTAAAATAAAATAGAAAAATATAAATATAAATTATTAAATTAAAATTTCAGATAATAAAAAATTTATCAAATTAATATAAATGGTAAAAATGACAATAAAAATAAGAGAACTAACAAAAGAAACAAGAGATAGGGCAATTGAATATAACAAACCTAAAGAATTAGAATATTTATCCACTAGTTGGTATCAAGATGATTTATTATATTCAGGTAAAGGAAAAACATTATTTATTATAATACCTACACCTGGCTGTAGTTGGGCATTAGGTCCTAGTGGAGGATGTACCATGTGTAGTTATATTCATGATTGTTATCTTAAACCAATAGAAACAGATAAAATTATTGAATTATTCACAAAACAATTTGATAAATATCTTGATGAAATAAAAGAGGATTATGCTAATGGAATAAAAATTGGTGTTAAGCTTTTTGCATCTGGAAGTTTTTTAAATCCTAAAGAATTGCCAATAGAAGCACGGGACAAAATATTAGGGATTATTAAAGAAACTGAAGAGATAAGTGAAATTGTAATAGAAACACGCCCCGAATTTGTTACCGATGAAAGAATTAATGAAATATTTAATATTATTGGAGATAAATTATTAGAAATTAGTATTGGTTTGGAAACTTCAAATGAAAAAACACGACTTGAAAATATCAATAAAGGATTTTCAAATCAGATTTATGAAAAAGCAATTGCAATTATTAATAATCTTAAGAATAAATACAATATTAAAAGTAAAGCTTATATTTTTATTAAACCTGTTCTTCTTAATGAAAAAGAAGCTATTGATGAAGCTGTTGAGACAGGAAATTATGTTGAAAATCTTAATGTGGATCGTATAAGTTGTTGTCCTGCCACTATTCATAAAGGAACCTTTATGGAAAGATTATGGAGGAAAAATTCATATAACCCACCTTGGATTTGGACCACAATTGAAGTTATAAATAATATAAGAAAAAATGTTGAAATTCCGGCATTATTAGATACTTCTGGTTTTGGATCTAGAAGAGGACCATATAATTGTAAAAAATGTAATAAAGACTTAAAACACATAATAATTGATAGTAATTTTAGTCAAAACATAATCGAATATGATTGTGAGTGTAAAAAAGAATGGTTAGCTGAAGTTAAATATTCTGATTTAACACAATCTAAAACTAAAATAAAACATTTACCTTTATATTAAATTATTTATAAAAATATTAATAGTTACATACTTTATATTTTAAGTTCTTGTAAAGAATACGGAGGTTTGAATTTTTTGAAAAATGAGGTTATAAGCATAATAGTTATATTATTAGGTTTTATAACACTTATGTTCCCAATATTAGGAATTATTGGCTCTGCAGATATTTTAGGATTATCTGTTTTACTTTTAAGTATTTTCTTATTAGTGTTCGGTTCAGCTAATATTGAATATGAAAAAGCAAAAAGCATATGTTATATTATACTTGGTATTATAATGTTGTTTCTTGCAATAAGTATGATTTTTAATCCTCTTTTGATTTCATTCTTAATTGCGATTAGTGTTTATCTTTCAGGATTATTATTAATACTCATTGGAATTATTGTTATTATTACTGCTCGTGATAATCATTATAATTTTTGGACAGGTATTATTGGTGTTTTGATGGGAGCATTATATATTGTTCTTGCAACATATATTGAAAATCCTATTATACTTGGTTCTTTAATTGGTATTTGGTTGATTATTGCTGGTGTATTTAATTTGTTAAATTAATTTTTTTTGAATTTAGAGTATGTGGAATTAATCATGATTTTATCATAATCTGATATGTTCATATATTCTAAAAAATTTAATATTTCTTCTATTTCTTCTATTTTTCTGTTTTTGGTACTATTTTTTATACGGGATATACTATTATTTTTGAAGTTGTTAGTATTTTCTGTTGTTTCTAATATTTCCCATAATTGTTTATCTATGTTTAATTGTTTTGCAATAGTAAAGGTTTCTTTGAGTGTTGCTGTTACTGTTTTTGTGTATGTGCTTCTTAACATTTTTAGTTTTGAGGCATCTGTTGCTTGTTTGCTTATTATTTTTATAGGTATTATTTCGTTTAGGAATTTTAATTTTTCTGCTTTTTGTCCAGATAATAGTAGAAGTTGTAAGTTTTTTATGTTTCCTATTATTGCTCCGTCTATGAAATTGTTTTTAAAAATTTTGTTGATTTTTTCTGTTGTTAATGGGTTTATATTGTTTAAATCTAAGTATAATCCATTGTAATTTTGTGAGTGCTTTTTTGCAGTTTTTAGTGCGGATTTTGGTGTGGTTGCATTTATTATTAAATCACAGTATTTTGAAAGTTCTGTGTCTTTTTTGACTTGTTTTATTTGTGCTTGTTGTATATTATTTATTGTATTTTTGCTTCGATTTTCTGTTGATACATAAAGTTCGTGTTTGTTTTTTAGTTGTTTGGCTATTGTTTGGTTTACATTTCCAAAGCCTATGAATCCTATTTTCATTTGTTTTTATTCCTTTTTTTATGCTTTTTTAAGAACCATGTCTCCTACATTTACATTTAAATCTATAGCGTTTGCTTTGCATTTAGAGCATAGTAGGTAGAATACATCTTGGTTTTTATTGAAGGTTATTTCAGTTAGTCCTTCATAATTTCCCATTCCTTTTGATATTATGAATTTAGAATTGTTAAATATGTTTTTGAATTCTGGAGATATTTCTTCATATACTACTCCTACAGTGTCTGTTCCTATTGTTATGATTTTTGCATATTTATCTAGTCCTACTTGTAGTGCATCTTCTGTACATGCATCATTTAGAACTGGGGATTCTTTTACTGCTACTGTAATGTCTATATCATAATCTTTTTTTATTTTTTCTAGTAGTAGTTTGTCGAATACTATTTCTCCTGTGTTGTCTACTAGATATAATAATTGTTTGTGTTTTTTTAGTGATTCATCTAGTTTTTTTACATCATTTATTATTAGTTGGTTATTTAAGTTTTCGTTGAGTAGTGATTCTATGTCTGTTGATATGCTATATGTTCCAAAATCTAGTATATTTCCTAGTATGCTTATTTTAACATAGTTTTCCAAGGTGTTGTCTTTTTTTAATATTTTTTTTATTTTAGGTAGTAGGTTTTCTGCTATTTGGTTTCCTAATATTTTTTTATTTTTGTATGGGTCGGGGCATTTTGTTTTTTCTCTGATGAGTTTATGAATTTTAGATCCTGTTGCATTTGATGATGCCCCTTTTTTAAAATTTTCAGCTAATAATTTGATTACTTCGGATGTTATTTGTAATTTTAATTCATCATCATTTGTAGATAAATCAAGTGCTTCTCTTGCTTGACGTAGATAACATGCCCCACATTCATAATAGACTTTCATTTTTTAATTATCCACCATAAATTATTTGAATTATTTTTATTGTGTCCCCATCCTCAATTTTTGCATCTTCAGTTACAATTTGATTATTTTTCTTTGTGACAACTGTTTGAGGAGAAACTTCTAATTCTTTTAATAAGTTTATAATCGTATTATCTTCTTTATTTATATCCTGTTCTTCTTCTTTATCTTCAAAAATAAGTTTAAATGACATATTCTTTAATCACCTTTAATTTCACTTATAAATGTACATGCCCTACATAGTTTATTTGAGGATGGTTCCCCACATTTAATACATTCATTATGTTTAAATGATGTTTTTAATTCATCTTTAATTATTGGTTTTAATTTATCAAAACCTTTTAGAGTACTATACATTACTGTAGGATGTTCTATTGATAATTCTTTTAATATATTTCCCACTTCCATTCTGAATGATTCTTGTGCATATGGGCATCCTGCAAGATGAATATCTAATCCTTTAGCTAAAGCATATAATCCTATTTCTCGTTCAGGTATTTCCCTTAATGGTTTTATTTTTGGAGTAAATAATGGACTTTTAGATTCTGTTTTAGCCCCCAATGTTGTTAAATTATTAATATTTCCTTCAAGATAATTCATAAGTATTGCTTGAGATTCATCATCCAAATTATGTCCTGTTGCTATTTTTGTTGCACCCATATCACGTGCTGCACGGTTAATAATCCACCTACGAAAAACACCACAATATGTGCATGAACCTCGATGATTAGGTATTTTCATTATCTCATCTAAACTTATTCCAAAAGATTCTTTAAATGAAACAATTTTATGTTCAATTCCTAATCTTTTAGCATGATTAATTGCAATATCAATACCCTCTTGGCGATAACCAGCAATACCTTCATCAATAGTAACTGCACATAATTCTATGAAATTACGTTTTCTATAAGAGTTAAGTATTTCAAGAGTTGCAACACTATCTTTACCTCCAGATAATGCTACTAAAACTTTATCGCCTTTATCTAGAAGTTTTTCTTTTTTAATTGTTTTAATAACTTTTTTTTCTATACTTTCAATAAAACAATCTTGACATAAATTTTGACCAGATTGTTTTCTTTTAATAACAATATTTTCATTACCACATTTACTACATACAGTCATAATAATTAACACTACAAAAAATTTTTTTTACATTTGGGCTACAAAGTCTGCGAGTTGATTTAATGTATTAACTTCATAAACTTCGGCTCCTGCTTCACGATATAAACCAACACAACTATCTACAACATCCCATTTATATTTATCTTCTGGATTTAATATTATAAGTTTTTTACATTCCCTTGCCATATCTCTAACTATTTCTACACTTTGTGGGATGCCATCAACTTTAGGTCCAGACCAGTCCCTACAGTCAGATAATATTATAATATATGATTTATTATTAATTTTTGCTTTGGTTTTAAATTGTTTAAATGAAGAGTACATATCACTAGTACCATGAATCATAGCGTTTCGCATACGTAATGAACGTACATCTGCAAATGCATTTATCATATATTCATTTTTTAATGCTTCTGTTGTTTCAATAACTTTATTATCAAATTCAAAAACACGTGATTGTTTGAAAGCTGATTGGCAAGAGTACATTAACATGAAAAACCAACTACTTATCCATTCACAAGATCCACTAATATCATTCAAAAATAGATGTTGATTTTTACGTTTACGAGGTTTAGATTTTATTAAATCTATTGGAACTCCACCATATTTAATATTTTTACGCATAGTTTTTCTAATATCTACTTTATTAGTCTTAGCTAAACGATTACGGCGTGATCTTCTATTGGCAATACGTCTACCTAATTGTTGACATAACTCCATAACTCGTGAATCAAACCTATTCATCTTAGTTAAATCTTTATTCAAGATTTCCCCGTCACGTTCTAATTGTTTACGTTCATCTAATAATGGGGTTCCAGATAAATGTTTAAATTGATTTTCACCAAATTTAGAAGGTTGTTTCTTAACTTTACCTTTACGACGAATATTGTATTTATTTCCCTTTGTGGAAAATCTTTTACGAGTATTTGAATTATTTCTTAAACCAACATCTTCAACTTCGGGTTTTTTGTGGAAACAATCATCAAAAACTTCATCAAATTTAGCTAAATCATAACGATCTTTAACATAAACACTTCTTAATGCATTTTTAAGAAGTTCTAAATCATTAGTGTTCAAAATTTCATAAGTATCTAATGCTGTTTGAGTGCTACGTATACTTACATTTAATCCTTTAGCTCTTAATTGATTTGATAAATAAACTATTTGTGCTTTCATGGAAAATCTGGAAATATGAATAAATTAATATTTTATTGTTTGAAAATATCTTTTAAAACGCGTTTTTTATCAGATTCGTTTTTAACAACAACTCCCATGCTGTCTATAAGTGACTCATCTAAATCTTTTTTATTTAATTTTTTAACACTATTAACCCAATCTACACTCGCACGAACACTAGGTTTTTTATTTAAGTTAAGATTACGTATACGTTGAACTAAATTAACAACTTTACGGTTTAACCCATCATCCACATCGGGTATTTTGGATTTTACAATTTGCATTTCACGTTCAACTGTAGGATAAGAAATATATAAAAATAAACATCTATCTTTAGTTTCATCCAATAACATTCTTTGAGAGTTACTTGTTAAAATTACTATTAAATCATTTTGTAATGTGAAAGTTCCTAAATCATTGACTGTTATTTCTCCTTCACCTAAAGCTTGTAATAAGAAACTTTCAACTTCTTCATCTGCTTTGTCAATTTCATCAATAAGTAAAAGTGAACTTTCATTATTCATAAATGCATTGAGTAGTGGTCTTTTAATAAAATATTCTTCTGCAAATATGTTTATATCTCCAACATTGCCTTTTTGAGATTCTAAATTTAGTAATTGTTTTTGATAGTTCCATTCCCCAACAATTTGTTCGAAGGTAATTCCTTCATAACATTGAATACGGAAAAATTTTCTATTAAGTGATTCTGCAATAGCTTTAGCTAGTTGTGTTTTACCTACCCCTGGAGGTCCTTCAATTAGTATTGGTTTATTTAATGATAATGATAAAAACATTGAAGTAGATATTTCATTACTACTAATATAACCAACTTCAGCCAATTTATTTTCAATACCTTTAATACTTAAGTCATTATTAACCAATTTAAAAACCTTTTTAAAATTAATATTATAATTTAATATGGTATTTCTTATATAAAAAATAATTATGAAAAATAAAAAAATTATTGCATTTATTATATTATTAATAATTATTTTTGGAGGTCATATTTTAGCAACATTTTATCTTTAAATTAATATGTTTTTTTTATAATTGTAATGGTTCTTGGAATAAATCAAAATCTTGAATATAATTTTTACGTAATTTTAATGCAATTTCTGCTTTTTCTAATTCACTTCCAATGTATGCTGCATGATCAAGACGTGTGATTAATTGTCTTTTGATAATTTCATCATATATTTCTTTAGCATATTTTCCTGTGATTGTTATTGTAGGTTTTGTTTTTTTGAAATGTGTTGCTGTGATTTTACTTTCATTAATATTATTTCCATGTATTACTTGTATTTTAAAACTACCTTCTGGATCTCTTTTAAATTTTAATGATTCTTTTGCTTTTTCAGTTGGTATATGATGATTTTCTTCAATATTATATGATTTGTGCTTATCTTTAAAGACCAGTAAGTTTATTCCTAAATCTTTAGGTATTGATTGTCTTTTTTTAGCTAAAAACATCATTCTACTTGCAATTGCTAATTCATGTATACTTCCTACTGTTTTTGGACTTTCTTCTGGAGTGAATAATATACTTGCTCCTATTTCCATACTTATTCCTGCCAGTAATGCATTTGCACCAACTGAATCCGTGTCCATTAATTCAACTACATTCCCAACACCGAAAAACATTGGATATTTTATTTCTTTATGGAATTCGTTGTATGAGTAAATTGATTCAACTATACTGCTACTGTTTACTGGGTCCAATACTAAGTCACATATAACTGGAATGTTTTTTGCTCGTTCTACTAATTTTTTCATTGAATTTATTCTCTCAATTGAAGTATGGGGTACAAATCCTTCACTATAATTTGTTGGAAGAAGTACTGCAGGTATTTGGTATTTTTCAAGTGTTGGTAAAATTTTATCACAGTTTCCATGATCCATACTTAGTACCAAATCTACTCCTTCTTTTACTGCAGTAATTATTTCTTTAGAGCTTAGTGTGTCTATGCTTAATGGTTTGTCTCCCACTATAGGCCGTAGTGTTTTTATTATTTCAGATATTTTATCACTATTATCTTCTCCTGCAAGCATTCCTATATCTATCATATCTGCGCCAGATGATACGAAGTATTTTGCTTTATTTATTAATTCATCTTTTGATAATGATGGTGCATTAGCTATTTCACCTAATACTCTCATTGGGAAATCATCACCGACAGGTAGATTTCTAACTAATATGTTGTTGGGTTTTTTTAGTAATTCTTTAATCTGTTCTTGGTTATTTTCATAATTATGTATGTATTCAAATGCTTGTTGTCTCTTTTTTTCTTCTATTAATTTATCTGCTGCTTTGGATTCTGATAGTTCTAAATCTTCTAAAGAATCCAATACTGTTTTTAAATCTGCTGCATCAGTTGATCCTTTGAATGTTGGTATTTTTAATTCTTCAGTGATTTCTGTAGTTTGTTTTCGCATTAATCCAGGTGTTAAAATTAAATCTATATCTTTTAAATCCACATTCTTTTTAATGTCATTTATAATTTTAGAAGGTGTTAGGAATGCTGCTACTTGCGTATTATCGACCATGTGGACTATTGTGTCTATATTACTGTTTTTTGCTTGTTTTTTGACTAAAGGATATGCTAATTTTCCTGTTAATATGAGTACTTTCATTAGTTTTTTAATCTCCTTTTTTAGTCGGTTAATCTAGTTGTTGCATGTCTGTGTGCCCAACATTGGATAACTACTCCTATTGGTAATCCTGCAGTGTGTGTACTTGATGTTTCTATTTTAACATCCAATGCTGTTGTTTTTCCACCCATTCCCATTGGCCCTTTACCTTTTTTATTAATTGTGTTTAATAGTTCTGACTCCAATTCTGCTAGTTTTTTATTTTTGTTTTCTTGACCTATTGGATTTAATAAAGCTTTTTTAGCTAGTTTCATTGCCATATCACTGGTTCCACCAATCCCCACCCCAATAATCATAGGTGGACATGGTTTACCTCCTGCAGCAAGTACTGTTTCTATTACAAAATCTTTAACGCCTTCAATACCTTCTGCAGGTAATGCCATTTTTAGTTTGTTGTTGTTTTCTGATCCGAATCCTTTAGGAAGTACTGTGAATTCTATGTATGGTTCGTCTATTAATTCTATGTTAATTTGAGGGATATCTTCTCCAACATTAGTAGATGTGTTTTCACGTGTTAATGGGTCAACGATGTTTGGTCTTAATGGTATTTCTTTTGTTGCTTTTTCAACACCTTTGTTTATTGCATTGAGGAGGTTTTCACATTCTACCTTTCCAATTTTTACAAAAATTATAGGTAAACCTGTATCTTGGCACATAGGTATTTGATTTTTTGATGCTAGTTCTGCATTTTTTAAAATGTTATTAATATTTAGTTGTGCTAATTCGTTTGTTTCGTTTTTTAAAGATTTTTCTAAAGCAGTTTTTACATCCGGTCTTAATTCAATTACTGCTTCTTTAAACAAAGCGCAAATTGTTTCTTCTATTTTGTTTTCAGTAATCATGGAAAAGATATTCCCTCCTTTAAAATTTTTTTATAAAAAAAAGAGTTAGTTATAATAAAATTATGTATCTACTTAAATAAAAATAGTTAGTATTGATATAATGTTTATGTTAAGAGGTATTATGTTTTGATTATTGTTTTTTATTTTTATTTTTGATGGAGAAAAATAGTATTTTAGATATTTATGTTGGTTTTGTAAAAATTTGATTTAAAAAGGAGGGTGAAGAGTTTTTATGTTATAAAAACTCTTATTTTTTTTAGGGATTTAATTTTTTTGTGAAAATATCCTTAACAATGAAAAAATATAAAACGTGAAATTTTTTTCTGTGTGTTTTTTAAAAATTTAATTTAATATAAAATATTTGAAAGATTTGAATTAAATATCTTTTTTATTTTTATTCTACTTTTTTTTAAGTTATATAATTGGATTTGAATTTTTTTTTTAAGTTAGAATATTTTTTGGTTTATTTCAATGTTTTTTTTTTGAAAGAATTATTAAATTTTTCTTTTTTAATAATGTTTCAATTAAATATTTTTCTCGTGTTTTTTTTATGTTTCTAAATTATAAAAAGATGTTATTTTTGAGCGAAGCTTTTGAATTTTTTTTTTGAATCTTTAAAATATTTGTATATTTTTTTTAAATTTTTTTGTACAGGTAGTTTTTTTATTTGAGATATCATCTCCTTGGTTGTTTGATATTATATTATACTACTTAAGTAATAAAGTTTTCTAATTTTGTATTACTTATGTATGTTAAAAATTTAAAAAAGTAATACTGAAAATTAAAAAAAAACACCATATAATAAAAAATAAGAGGAAAAAAAGTTATCTAAACTAAAGAATGCATTTATAAAAAAGCCTTCAAATTAGATAACTCAAATATTATTTAGTGTTTCATTAATTGTTGCAATCTTACTAATTTTTCTGATGCTTTTTCTTGTTTTTCGTGTATAAGCTCCCCACTATCATTTGTTAATGCTTTAGTTGGACATGCCTCTACACAAGCTTGTTTTTCTTTTCCTTGACAAAGATTACACTTTTTTGCATAACCTACCTCATCAATGTTTATTGCACCTATTGGACAAACAAGTACACAAGACCCACAACCTATACATTTATCTTCACTTATTGTTATTGCTCCCCCAATTTCCTCTATTGCTCCTTCTGGACAAGCAAGCAAACATGGAGCTCTTTTTGGGTCACAGTGCATACAGAATAATGGTATTCCATCATCAACATGTATTGCATTGTTTGGACAGTTTCGTTCACATCTGCCACAATCCACACATAATTCAGGGTTTAATGTTAATTCTCGCATTATTAGTCCCCCTCTTTATTAGTTGCTGTTCGAACTCTAGTTGTACCTGCAACAAGTGAAAGTACATTTCGTCTTTTTGGTTTTTTACCTAGACTATTTAATTTTGAAATATATTCTTTTTGTTTTTTGTCTTTTATATAATCTAAGTCTAATAGTTCTATTGCTTTTTTACTGCAAGCTTTTATACATGCAGGTCCTTCTTCCCGGTCTGCACATAAATTACATTTGTGAGAGCTACCTTCCAATACTGTGATACATCCGAATGGACATGCCATTGCACAAAATCCACATGCAATACATTTTGTAGAGTCTACACCCTCTTTTGTCATTGCACCTGTTGGACATATGCTTACACAAGGAGCGTCATCACAATGTTGGCAACGTATGGAGTAATATGATCCATCCACATCATGAATTGTGATGTTTTTTACACCATGAACACCTTCACATGCTCGTTCACAGTCTTGGCATCCATCACATAATTCACTTTGTACTAATAATTTTTCCAAAATGAGTTCCCTCCTTTAATTTTATATTCCTAATTCTTCACAGTTTGCATCAACGTATTCTTGTATTTGGTTTATTTGTTCTTCTTTAAGATGTTTGAATCTTTTTTGTGCGCCGAGATAATCTTTTACTGGTATTCTTTTTTGTGGTCTGTATGTTACTCTGAATTCACCATGGTCTATTTCATATAGTGCGCATGCTCCAGATTCTACTGCTTTTCTTCCCACATCAATTGTTTTACTTGGGTCGTATCCCCATCCAGTGGTACATGGTTGTAGTATGTGTATGTATGCTGGACCTTTTATTTCAATTGCTCTTTTTACTTTTTTCATATAGTCTTCTGGGTAGGATACACATGCTGTTGCCACATATGGTATTCCATGTGCTGCCATTATTAATGGCATGTTCTTTTTGTTTTCTTCTTTACCGAAACTTTCTATTCCTGCTGGAGATGTTGTGGTACTTGCTCCAAATGGTGTTGATCCACTTCTTTGTATACCAGTATTCATATAGGCTTCGTTATCGTAACAAATATAGGTCATGTCATGACCTCTTTCCATTGCTCCAGATAAGGATTGTAAACCAATATCTACTGTTCCTCCATCTCCTCCAAATGCTAAGATATTAACATCTTCTTTTCCTTGTGCTTTTAGTGCTCCAGCTACACCTGATGCTACTGCACCACTATTTGCAAATGCTACATGGATAAATGGAACTCCCCATGCAGATTCTGGGTATGGTGTTGTCATAACTTCTAGGCATCCAGTTGCTGAGATTACTACTGTATTTTTACCTGCTGCTTTTAGAGCTAATCTTGCTGCAATACTTGCTCCACAACCTGCACATCCTCTGTGTCCTGGTGCGAATAATTCTTCTTCAGGAAAATCCATGTTCTTATTCCTCCTTAAGGTCTATCCAATTAACATCTCTAACTGGATTTTTAGTTTTTTCTATTACATTACGTATTGTGTCTTTTGTTATGTCTCTTCCACCTAAACCGAGTATGAAACCATATGTTTCTTTATCTAATTTGGCTTTTATGTCTGAGTATAATGCTCCGCCTACTCCGAAACATACATCTTTATCTAATACTGCTAGTTTTTGTGCATTTTTACATGCTTCACCGATTTCTTCATATGGGAATGGTCTGTATGCTTTGACACGTATGATTCCTATTTTTTCTCCTTCTTCTCTTAAGTCATCTACTGTTGCTTTTAGTGTTCCGAATATACTTCCCATTGCAACTAGTATTATTTCTGCATCTTCTGTTTGGTAGGTTTCTATTAATCCGTATTCTCTTCCGAATTTTTCTCCGAATTCTTTTCCTACATTTTTGATTACTTCCATTGAATTATCTAGTGCTACTTGTATGTCATGTCTTAGTTCTGTGTATACTTCAGGGTCTGCGAAGTTTCCTATACTCATTGGTTTTTCTGTGTCTAAGAATTGGTATTTTGGCACGTATGGAGGTAAGAATTCATTTACTGTTTCTTGGTCTGGAATGTCTACTGGTTCAACTGTGTGTGTTAATATGAATCCATCTAAACATACCATTACTGGTAAACATACGTCATCATGTTCTGCTATTTTGTATGCCATTATTAGTGTGTCTAATGCTTCTTGAGCATTTTTAACGTATAGTTGTATCCATCCTGCATCTCTTTGTGCTAATGAGTCTTGGTGGTCGTTCCATATGTTTAGTGGTGCAGATATTGCTCTGTTTGCATCTGCCATTACTATTGGTGTTCTCATACCTGCTGCTGCATATACTACTTCGTGCATATACATTAATCCTTGAGAGGATGTTGCTGTGAAGACTCTTACTCCAGCTCCAGATGCTCCTATAGATGCACTCATTGCACTGTGTTCAGATTCTACTCTTATGTATTCTGCATCTATTTCTCCGTCTGCAACATATTCAGCTACTTTTTCGGATATTGTTGTTTGAGGAGTTATTGGATAAACTGGGATTACTTGTGGTTTTGATAATTTAACACCTATAGCTACTGCTTCATTTGATGTGATAACTTTTTTAACCATAATTTTTTATCTCCTTATTTGTATTTTTATTCCTCTCTTGACATTTCGATTGCTTGTACTGGACATTCTTCCATACAAATTCCGCATCCTTTACAGTAATCAAAATCAATATCATGATCTTTATTTATGCATCCTTCTGGGCAGAATATTACGCAATTCCAACAGTCAACACATTTTTCTTTATTAAGTGTTGGTTTGAATGTTCTCCAACTTCCGGTTTTGTTAATTCGGGTATTTCCAGGATTAGGTATTGCCCCTCCGACATTAACCATTGTTTAATCACCTTTTTTATGTATTTTTTTAAAATATATGTAGAATTTTAATTTTTTTTGATAATTATTATAATTTTATATTTTTTTAAGCCATATCATAGGCCATTTTTGCAGCTTCTGCATTTTTTTCGCCTATTTTTCCAGGGAATGTTTCTTTTATTACTTTTATTATTGATTCTATACTTACTGCACCTGTTCTTTTAGCGAAACAGCCCAATATTATAGTATTTACAATATTTCTACCTAGTTTTTCTAGTGCTATTCCTGTTGCATCTATATCGAATACAGAAACTTTTTGTGAGGTTAATTCTTTTGTTGTGTTTATAATTACTTCACCGTCAGTATGTACTCCTGAATAAACATCCACTACATTAAGTAAACCATCATCAAGAACTAATACATAATCTGGTTCGTAGATTTGGTATCTTATTTCGATTGGTTCAGAGTCTATTCTGGTAAAAGCCATAACTGGAGCTCCTCTTCTTTCTACCCCAAAGAAAGGAAAAGCTTGTGAAAATTTACCGTCTTCAAATGCTGCTTTTGCGAGTATTTCTGCTGCAGTTACAGCACCTTGTCCTCCACGACCGTGAAAGCGAATTTCAATCATAATTTATTTTCCTCCTATTTTATCATAATTAATCATTTATAATTAAATTATATATAAACTTTTATAAAAATATAGATATGTTGAAAAAAAATAGTAAAAAAATGAACAAATAAAAATAAAATTATAATAAATAAAGAAAAAAATAAATAAAAAACTATAAAATAAATAAAAAAATAAACAATATTCAAAAAAATAAAAAACATTAAAAAAAAGATTAAAATTAAAAATAAGAATAAAATATGAATAAAAAACCAAATAAACAAATAATAATTAGATATAAAATATAACTAACAATTAAAATTATTAAAAGACAAAAATAAGCAAATATTAAAAAAACAAAAAAAATAATAGATATAAATGATTAATCATTATAAATAAAAAATAGATTAATCATCAAATTTATCCCCAAAAAAGTTCAAATTCTTATTAGAAGAATTACTACTAACCCCACCAGACAAATTACCTTTAGATTTCGAAATAGTAGAATTCTTATATTTAACACTCTTTTTACGAGGTCTAGCATAACTAATAATTTTTTTATCCTCACCACGACTAGTAAAAATTGCACTAACAACCTTAACAATAATAACTAACAAAACAAACAACAAGAACAAACCAATCCAAAAGTCAAAACGTGCAAAAATGAAAGAAGCAACATTAGAAATTAAAAATTCTTCATCAACAAAACCACGTATTAAAAATATTACTCCAGTAAAAAATACTAAAAATCCTGTACTTTTATCAACATTATTAGACTTTAAAAATGGATAAAAACTTAACAATATCATACCTAAACCCATTACCCTAAATAAATTCTGATCAGTAGCATACTCCAATATATGGAATACCTTTGCAAGAGGATATAAAAATGTTGAAAATACAAATACAAATTCAATTAATGCAATTACAACTAAAGGAAGCAAATAAACAATCTCTCCTCCAATATTAACCTCATTAGTTTCACTAACCTCATTAACTTTAGGAATATTATTCTGATTAATATTGATATTCGGAAATTTAGCATTATCTATCTTTTGCTCAGAATATTTTGATAAAATCTGATAAAGAATTGAACTTATTACAGAACCAATTACTGTCCCAGATATTCCAAGTGTTGCAGTAGTTAATGCAACAATACCAGATATAAGTCCAGCCATTATGGCATTGAAATGATCCTTTTTAACCATAATTATCTGCCTCCATATAAAATATAAATTAATTATATAAAAATAAATTTTCGCAAATATATTATACAGTGAATTTAATTAATATATTTTTTCATAAACATGAAAAATAATTATATAAAAAAATAGTTAAAAACTAAATAAAGAGCCTTAGGGGGGATTCGAACCCCCGACATCCACCTTACCAAGGTGGCGCTCTACCATCTGAGCCACTAAGGCAATGAAAATGAGAATAATATAAAAATAATAAAAAATTAAGTGCAGGGGAAGGGATTCGAACCCTCGAAGGCCTACACCAGAGGATCTTAAGTCCTCCCCCTTTGGCCGCTCGGGCACCCCTGCATTACAATTCAATGTAACAATAATAATTTATAATAAAAGTACTATATAAATTTAATGGTATGAAAATATATTTTAAATAAGAATAAAAAAATTAAAAAATAAACAAGGATAGATATAAATGCAAATAGATGATGACATGTGTGCAGCTTGCAGAAAATGTATTGAAATATGTCCACTAAACTTAATAAAAAGAAAAGCATTTAGTGTAACAATACAAGAAGGATGCAATAATTGTGGCAAATGCTTAGAAATATGCCCATGCGGTGCCATCATTAAAGATTAAAAAAAAGAGAGTTGGAAAGAGATATGAAAATAAAAAAATTCCTAAAAAAATTCAACATAATCGACTGGATAATAATCATAGGAATAATACTAGCAATATGCTTTGCATTTGTTTACATAAGTCATGATGACACAAATACTGAATCAACCTCCATAGATGGAACAACATACAGTAAAATAGGTCAAAAATATGCCGAATACTATCTAGAAGGAGACATAATAACCACAACAATTGTAGGCCATAATGCAACAAATGGAGAAAAAATAACAATAAGTGGAATAGTTAAATGGGAAGATGACGATTCAGGAGCACGACCAAAACTATTAGTAGATACTGGAAACGGAGAATTTTATGCTGCATTCTACAATGATGTAAGAACAGTGGATATTTACATAGACCAACTAACACTAGAAAAAAATGGAAGTAAATACAATAATACCGTAGATATTACCGTAAACCCAGAACAAATAAACACTCTAAATGAATTAATCGAAGGAATACCTGAAAATACAAGTTTTGAACTAAGTACAAGCATAGCAACAGACCACCAAGATAGCCAAATATACCAAGAGTTGAAAAATCAACTATTTGCAAACCACTACAGAATAAGTATAAAACCAACAAACTTAGCAATACAAGATAAAATAGAAATTATACGAGCAACTGCAGATGATATTCAGCTTGGAAGTCAAATACTGGGAGATATTAATGGATACACAGAACCAATAATCATAAGAATATACAATTGCGACAATCAAACTCTTGAAACATTAAGTAGCTACTATAATATAACAAACATTAGATATGTAAGCTAAAAAAATAATAAAAAGAAAAATGAGTGAAGTTTATAATATAATAACAATAATTACAAAAAATCTTACAAAAATTATTAAAAATTCATTACTATTTAAAATAATTTTTAAAATAATGAGATTTTTTGAGGAAAAATGGGAACAAAGTTACTTTAAACAATTTTATCCTAATGAAAATTTCATATCTCTCTTCAAAAGGAGTGAAATATTAAGTAAAAAAATATTCCACCCTTTAATTATACTTTTTGTATTTGCATTATTCCTTTTATTATCTTTTTCGGGAGTAAGTTTCAGTTTAGAAATAAATTTAATAATTGCTTTTATCTCATTTTTTATTGGATCACAACTAATACCACATTATTTATTAAATAAAAATCAGGTAAAAATGCCCAAATTTGGAAAGAATGAAATATACTCTATCGGATTTTGTTTAATACTTGTGGGAGTTATGTTTTTTGTTTTATGCGTTGGAAGTGTTAGAGGATTACCTTTAATAAAATCAAGTTTACGATATTCATTATCCCCTGCATTAACTATGCCTGTATTTTTAATTATACCTGGAATTGGAATGGTTGCGAGCACATATCTAATGAAATATAAGGAAAAACTTATTAATCGTTCACAAGTCAGATTTCGATTTTTAATCTTATTTTTATTAAGTGCAGTAATATTATTAGGTTTAGCTTATAGGACACCCTTAATTGCTGTTTTATTAATGCTTGTTATAATAGGATACATTGGAGAAATACTTTCAGTATGGGAAGTTATTTTAGCTGCATTAATAGGAATAAGTGGAATAATAGGATTAGGATATTATAGAGTAATGGAAGAAGGAACCTTAACCAAAGGTATGGGGCCATTATCCACATTACAATCTAGAGCTGATTTCACATTACATGTATTGGACTTACTTAATAGTGTATCTGGAGATTATGGAATATTACATGGTAAATTACTTATAAGTTCACTTCCTGGCAGTTCATTAGGTCCTAGAATGACAATAGGTAAACTTATAGCTTGGAGAAGTGAAGTAACTGTAACACCTACATTAATTGGTCAAATGGTAGTTGATTTTGGAAGAATTGGTGTTGCAATTGGTATGGGTCTTTTAGGATTTATACTTGGAATTGGATATAAAATTATAGAAAAAACAAAAGATTCCTTTAGCATATTTCTTTATGCATTATTATTAACTTACACAATACTTGGTGTTGAAACTGGAATTTTAGATATTCAAGTACTTGTATACTTTGTTATAGGATTATTTATATATTTAGTAATTGTTTTTAAAAATATTAAAAAAATAGAAAAATAAAAAAGTGTATTGATTTCAGAATACTTTTCTAAGTAATACACTTGTATTGTTTGTATTTCCAATAGGAAGTAACATTACCTCTTTATGGAATCCTCTAAGAATTTTATCAGTTAAAGGAGCATATAATATTGCCCTCATACCACTGTAAGTTCTTACAAGAACAGGAGTGTCTACATCAACAATTTCCCAAACATTGGAGAATACTCTTTCTTTAGGTTCTGCAAATGCGGCAACCATCAGCACATCATAATCAAGTTCTTTTAATGTGTTTTCATCTCCAACTATTATCTCTATTTGCTTTGATAAGTTTAATTTTTCTATAACTTCACGAGATAATTCTGCAACATCTTCTTGAATTTCAATACCAATACATTTACATTTAAACTTTTTAGCAAACAGTATTAAAGTTAAAGGTAAAGGTCCACTACCTACAAAAACAAAGGTAGTTTTTTCATTAAATTTAGCTAGTTTAGATTCATTTTTAAGTAATCCCTCATATCTTTCATAAAAATGGAAACTGTCTAAAGCTTCTTCGGGATTGTTTGATTCTATGATATCTTTAGCATTTTCTGTTTCTAATCTTGCACCAATATATAAATAGAATCTCCTAATTAATTTTAATGCTTTATTCATTCTTTCATTATCTAAAATATGTTTTGCAGAGTTAAAATCGATATCCTCATCATGTGCGATAATTTCAATTTCATTTAATAATTCTGTAATTTCAGATAAATCAACTGCGTCTAGGGAGTCTAAATCTTCAAGTGAGTCAACTCCATAGTTTTCTAATGCTTCTGCTATTTCTTCAATTTTTGGCCAGTATTTCCAACAACTCATTTTTCATTCACCTTTTTTAATTTTTGCATTTAATATTTCAATGCATGCTTCATCAATTGTTAATTTATTAGTTTTTAAATCAAGCCCATTATCTTTTAGTTTTTTAAGTAATTCTGATGATTTTGGAGGTTTTAAATGTGCTTGTTTGAGAAGTTCATGATTTGAGAAGACTTCTTCCGTAGTTCCTTGAGCTATGACTTTCCCATGGTCCAATACAATTACTTTATCTGCAAATTCTGTAATCATTTCAACATCATGTGATGAAACTACTAATGTCATTCCTTTTTCATTAAGGTAGTTTAATATGTATAATACTTGATCTACTCCTTGTGGATCTAATCCTGCTGTAGGTTCATCAAGAATCATAATTTCAGGATACATTGCAATTATTCCTGCAATACTTATTCTTTTTTGTTGACCTCCACTTAGATGGTGTGGTGCTTTTTCTTCAAAACCTTCCATATTCACCAGTTTTAATGCTTCATCAACACGTTTATCAACTTCATCTAAGTCTAGCCCAAGGTTCATTGGTCCGAATGCAACATCTTCCCGAACACTTGGTGCGAATAATTGATCATCAGGGTTTTGGAAAACTACTCCTACTTTTTGTCGAATTTCAAGTAGACTTTGTTTATCATATTCCATGATTTTTCCTTGAATTTTTAAGTGTCCACTTGTAGGTTCTGTTAATCCATTAAAATGTGAGAATAGTGTGGATTTTCCAGCACCATTTGCCCCCATTATTGCTATTTTTTCTCCTTTTTCTATTTGTATATTAACTTTATTAAGAGCTTGTGTCTCATCTGGATATATAAATGATAAATCAACAGTTTCTAGTATTATATTTTCCATTTTATTTTTCCCCTATGCATTTTTTTTATGTTGGTATTAAATGAATTCCAAGGTATCCTAATTTCGGTGTGAAAAATATTACTATGATTTCAATTATAATTATTAGGACAATTATGGAAATTAAAAATATGTAATTAGATTTTGTTATTGTTTTTCTGCTTACATAAAATTTAGAGTCGTCTGAAAATCCTCTACTTGCCATACTTGCATATATTGTTTCCCCTTTTTTATAGGATCTTATGAACATCATTGCGATGGTATATCCTACTTGTTTAACTCTCCATTTGTATGGTGTTAGTTTGTTGTGTATGTGGAAGTTTCTGGATTTTTGGGATTTTCTTATTTGTGCTAGCTCATCTATAAACATGAATAGGAATCTTATTGTGATACTTAGTATCATTGCTAAGCTTTGTGGCATTTTTAGTTTTCTAAAGGATTCTACAATTTCTTGCATTGGGCTTGTTGATGAGAGTATTACTATTGAGGTTAAACATACAATTAGTCTAGATAAAAGTATAGCTGCCCAGTTTAGTCCTGTGTCGGTTATGTTAATCCAACTTATACCACTTGCCCATATTATATTTCCAGTGTGTATGAATGGTTGAAATATTATTATTGCTCCTCCAAATGGTAATAATAGGGCTAGTCTTGCAAATGATGATTTGAAAGATAATGTTGCAATATATAAAACAAAAAGTAAGAATATTTCGAGTATTATTTGGACAAATAGTTGATCAGAGAGTACTGCAAATATTATGATGAGTAGAAATGATATTAATTTTATTCTACCATCCAAATCATGTATTGGACTACTTTTAGCACTTAAGGCATCTAAATCTAATGCATCATTAATATTTGGCATTTTATATCATCATCATACATTTAATTTTTTAAAAAAATAATCAATTCATTATAAAAATAATTTTTTTATTTACAATGAATTCATTATTTTTATATTATTTAAAAATATATTATTATGTGTAGAGAGAAGAGAAGTTATAAAAATTGTTAAGGGTTTAAATCTTAACTTTTTTTTATAAATTCTCCGAATCTTTTAATTTTAACTTCTTTTTTTAACGACTTGTGCTATTCCTATTGCAACTACTAGTGAAATTACTCCCCCAACAAATAGAACTAATATTTCACCCATGGTGCTCATTGGTTCGAATGTATAATCTGGGAATGGTACAGATAAGTATGCTTTTTCTACTTCTTCACTAACTGATGCATCTTCTGCAGATTTTTCTAGGCCGTCTGGATCTCCTGATGCTATTAATGGAGATAATACTGCTAAACATATACAGAATATGATTGCTGCAATTATTAAGTATTTATCTTTTTTATCCATTATGCTTCCTCCACACTTTCTTTTTTATTCCAGACTAGTAATTGTGGTTCGTATTTTTCTAGAGCATAAATTACAATAACTGTTAGTACTGCTTCAATTATTCCTATGAATGCATGGTATAATCCCATTGATGCTAATCCAACTGATAGTGGGAATGTTCCAGCTATTGCCATTTCTACAGCACATGCTTCTGCTGCTATGAATGTTGCTAACCATGCTCCTATTCCTATTGCAGGATATTTACCTATTGCGTTTCGGAGGCCTTTGAATGTTAATAGTCCTACTCCTCCTCCAATTATTGCCATATTAAGAACATTTGCTCCTAAACAGGTGATTCCTCCATCACCAAATAGTAATGCTTGGATTAATAGTACTACTGTGAATACTAGTACTGCTGCTTCTGGAGCCATGAATACTATTGCTACTAATGTTCCACCAACCATGTGTCCACTTGTACCGAATGGGATTGGCATATTCATTGACATTATTGCAAATATTCCTGCTGCTAATACTCCCATAAGAGGTATTCTCTTTTCATCGAGGTTTTTACGTGCCCATTTTGATGCAAAATACAATGCTACTATGAGTATTACATAATATATTGCACATTGCCAAAGTGGGATAAAACCATCAGGTATATGCATTTTTGATTCTTCCTCCCAAAAAAAATATTTAAAAAAAAAGTAATACTTTTTTTAAATTTATTTAAATAATGAGTATTACTTAAAACAAAATATAATAATTATTTTTAATTAAATCATTAAAATAATAATTTTAATTTATAAATAAATACTATATCATTTATAATTTCAATAAAGAGTAACTTATAAAGTTTATTAAAGTAATAAAAAAGTTAAAAAAAGAGAAAAAAAGTAATACTTTTTTAAATATCACGAATATATTTATCCATGTGAACTGTTTTTAAATCATTATTAGAGTCAAATCTAACTTGAAATTCTTGTTTAGTCCAAAAAGACATTACTCCATCAACAAATTTTTGAGTGTGTAAATATATTTCATTAAAATTATGATTATAACAGAATTTTTCCGCCATACTTACTAAATTCGATGCTATTCCTTTACGTCTATATTTTTTATCAACAAAAACTCTATAAAAACTTGCAGTATTTTTCCTACAGTAAGAATTTGGGAAATTTCTACAACATGCATCATATTCCCTTATACCAATGGTTCCAATAATTTCATTATTTTCAAGATTAGTTGCAATGTAAAAGTTATTTCGTTCAGGATTTATATAATATTCATAGAGATATTTAATGTCTTTATGATATTCCGGATTATAATCCAAATTATATTCCTTTTTAATATATTTTAATAAAAAATCTTCAACATCAGATAAGGGAATATCTGTATCTTTTAGTTGTTCTATTTTATATTCTAACAAAATAATCAACTCAAAAAAGTAATACTTTTTGAAAATTTATTTAAATAAAGAGTATTACTTAACTTTAATATTAAACCATATTTTTAAAAAATAAAATTAAATATTATTTATTTTGAAAAAACAAAGTTTAACTA
>CAZJLS010000023.1:0-3807 GCA_964547125.1 uncultured Methanobacteriaceae archaeon
TAGGATTCATACCATCCGCAAACATAGGAGAAGAAGGAGCACTATTCGAACCAGTCCATGGATCAGCACCAGATATAGCAGGACAAGGAATAGCAAACCCAACAGCAATGCTACTATCAGCAGTAATGATGCTAGACTACCTAGGAGAAACCGAAAAAGCAAGACAACTAGATAATGCAATACTAGAAGTGCTAAAAGAAGGAAAAACCGTAACAGGAGATTTAGGCGGAAACAGTAGCACACAAGAAATGGCAGAAGCCATAAAATCCAAACTATAAAAAAAAATAAACACCAACACCCTTCTATTTTTTTCTATTTTTATGTTAAACAATACTTTAATAAGGAAAGACTTCCCCATACTAGAAGAATACACTTATCTAGATTCAGCAAGCACCTCACTAACACCAATACCTGTAATAGAAGCAATAAACGAATACTACCTAAAATATAATGCAAATATAGGAAGAGGTGCCTATAAAATATCAATAGAAGCAGGAACAAGATTTGAAAACACACGAAAACTAATAAGTCAAAACCTAAATGCATCTCCTGAAGAAATAATATTTACAAAAAACACAACAGAAGGAATAAACCTAATAACAAACGGCTTCCAATTCAAAAAAGGAGAAAATGTAATAATATCAAACATAGAACACCACTCCAACTACATACCATGGCTAAACCTAAAAAACAAAATTAACATAAAAATCCTAAAAGCAAATAAATATGGAATAATAAACCCATATGATTTACACGATTTAATAGATGAAAACACACGTATAATATCAATAAGCCATGTAAATAATGCAACTGGATCTGTTCAACCAATAAAAGAAATATATAAAATAGCAAAAGAAAAAGGAATAATACTAATGGTGGACTGTGCACAATCCTATGGACACATACCACTAGATATAAAAGCCGATATTATGGTATTTCCTGGACATAAAGGTATAATGGGACCAGTTGGAACAGGATTCATCTACATAAACAAAAAAATACAAGAGCAAATAAAACCTGTAAACCTTGGAGGAGGAACAATAATCAGCACACAAGGTGAAGAATTCACATTAGAACAAGCACCACACTGCTATGAATCTGGAACACAAAACATAGCAGGAATATTCGGATTAAAAAAAGCAATCGAATACACAAACACCATAGGAATAGAAAATATTGACAAATACACAAGCAAACTAACCACAAAATTATACAAAGAATTAAACGAAATAGAAAATATAAAAGTTTACGGAAAAAAAGACAATATCAAAAACATAGTATCATTCAATATAAACAATTTAAACCCTCATGATGTAAGTAAAATCCTAGATGAAACAGGAAACATATGTGTTAGAAGCGGACACCACTGCACAATACCAACACTAAACACAGTAAATGCAAACCAAGGAACTATAAGAGCATCACTACACTGTTATAATAACATAAAAGATATAGAAAAACTAATAGAAATAATAGATGAAATAAGTAAGGTATTCTAAAAAAAATGACAAAAGAAAACAAAAAGCTAATCATATCATATTTTTTCCCACCATACACCAATACAGGTGGAACAGTAGTAGCTAAAAGAATAATAGAAGAAAACCAAAAAGTAGACATACTACAAAACCATATAGGCAACACAACACAAGATGAAAGCCTAAACAAATTAATAAACCCATATATAAATTTAAGAATAATATTAGATGCACCATATGAACCTAACTGGACATGGCCAAATATAAAATCATTTATAGATAAAGGAATGGAACAATTAAACAATATAAGTAAAGAAACACCATACACACATATCTACTCACGTTCTATGCCAAGACAATCCCACTACCTAGCATACCAATACAAAAAAGAATACCCAAAAACAAAATGGACAGCAGAATTTTCAGACCCTATACTATTTGACATATATGGAAAAGAAAGAAAAGCATCCCCAATAAATGATATAGAATACCTAACACAGATAAACACTATACTAGAAAGGAAAAAAATCGAAAATTTACCAGAAAATACAAGTACAGAATATCTATGCGAACTACTAGCATATCTATTTGCAGATGAAATAATATTTACAAACGAAAACCAGAAAAACATAATGCTAAATAAATTCCAGGAAATATACCATGGAAAAGAAAATATAAAACAAATAATAGAAGAAAAAAGCATAATAAAACCACAACCAACACTAAAAGAAGAATATTACAATAAAACCACAAGTAACTACACAATTAACAATGAATATGTAAATTTAGCATATTTTGGACTATTTTATGGAACAAGAAATTTTGAAGATGTGTTCTATGCATTAGAAAATATTGATGAAAGTTTGAAAAAATACTTCAAACTACATATATTCACAAGTGAAGAATACTTCATTGATAGAAGCATACAAGGATTAGACACACAAGACAACATAATAATAAACTCAAACAAAAACTACCTCGAATTCTTAAACCTAACTACAAAATTTGACATACTTCTACTAACAGATGCAAACACAAAAAATTACTACCAAACAAATCCCTACTTACCATCAAAATTCTCAGACTACCAAGGAAGCCAAACCGACATATGGGCAATATGCGAAGAAAACAGCACACTCGACAAAACAGATAAAATAAAATACAAATCAACACTAGGAGAATATCCAAGCTCCACAAACACATTGAATAAAATAATAAAAGAAAAACTAGAAGAAAAAAAATACAAAGTCACCGGCCAAACACCAACACCAACAAAAAAAGAAAACGAAGAAAACATCATAAAACACCTAGAAAAAAGAAACACGACCCTAACAAACACACTACACGAAGAAATAAAAACAAAACAAAACGAAATAAACAAACTAAACCAAATAATAGAAGAATTACAAAAACAATAACAAACTTCTACTTAAGTAAAAAAAAAATTATCTAATTTTTTAAATATTAGAAATTATATAACTATAATATGAATATAAAATTTTAAGAGGATGATTAAATTATGGATAGCGTTAAAATTATTTCATTATTCATCATATTAATTATGGTTTTAAGTGCTGTTGCAGGATTTATTATAATGGTAACATAAGAAAAAAATAAATGGAGATTATAATTTATGGTTAAATATAGAATAGGTGCAGTAATTGCTGAATTCAACTTTGATATTACTCAAATGATGCTAGAATTAGCTAAAGAAGAAGCTAAAGTTCTAGATGCTGAAATAACAAAAGTAGTTGTAGTTCCTGGTGTCTTTGATATGGCATTAGCAATTAAAAAATTACTACAAAAAGACGAAATAGATGCTGTTATAACACTCGGAGCAGTTATTGAAGGCGCAACCGATCATGACCAAATAGTAGCTCAACACGCATCACGTAAAATTGCAGATTTATCCTTAGAATATGATAAACCTGTAGCTTTAGGTATTAGTGGTCCAGGTATGACTCGTTTAGATGCTCATAAACGTATTGATTATGGTAAACGAGCTGTTGAAGCTGCTGTTAAAATGTGTATGAGATTAGAAGAGATTGAAAATCTCTAAAAATACTTTTTTTTAAATAAATTTTTTTATTTTTATTATAATTTTTTTTATACTTTTTTTGATGGTTAATATGGAAATTTTAAAACCTGAAGACTTAAAAGATAAATTTAATGACCCATGGATTGCTCCTTATGATAAGGAAATAACTATGGTTGATGGAGATACTGTTGAAATCGTTGAGTACCATCCATGTATTTCTGGTTCTCATTGGTTAGTTAATCAATACAAAAACAGTAGTGAATTAATTACTAATGCTTATCGTGATGGAAATAA
>CAZJLS010000023.1:3907-22127 GCA_964547125.1 uncultured Methanobacteriaceae archaeon
ATGGAGAAACTTGTCATTGGAATTGATGATACTGATATTAAAAATAAAGGAGCTACATGGACTACAGCGCATAATATAGGTTTAAAATTAAAAAGTGAAGGTTTTGAATATTTAGATCATATTATAGTTCAATTATATCCTAAAAATCCATATAAAACACAAAATTGTGTTAGTATTGCATTAAGTTTTGCTGTTCTACCAGAAGATAAAGAAAAACTAATAAATCGTCTTATAGAATTATTAAAAGAAGACACATTATCTGATAAAACCGCTATTGCTATCTTAGATGGTATAAAAATACCTGAAAAATTAAAAGAATATAGTATTAAAACTAAAACAGGTATGATGAGTGTTGAAGAAGCAGAAAAAATGGCTGAAGAATTAGATATTGAATTAATTAGTGTAACTGGAGAACAAGGAAAAATAGGTGCACTAGCAGCATTAGGTTTATACAATAATCCTGATGAAGCTGTTAAAATCTACAAATAAAAACTTTTTCTCTCTATTTTTTTTATTTATTAAATTTTAAAAATGAATCAACACTAGAAACTACAAATTCATTTGATGTTGTAAGATTCTCAGGATTTGTGAAGTTAATAACATAATGACTATCACCATCATAAAATTCTAAAACACCACCATGAATAACCTCACTACCTCTAAAACTTTTAACAATACGTCCATCAAGTGAAATAGAATAAACAGCATCTTCAGCAAAATAACCATTCAAAGTCTTAACATACGAACCATTAACAGTTATATTAACATTTGTTTGATTTGAATCATGATCAAAAATAACATAATTAGTTATAATTGAAACATTAGTTAAATTAGATGCATTAGAGAAATGTGAAACCATAACAGAATCAAACAACTCACTAAGACGACTATTAGAAATAATATCTCCAGTATGAACATCTAAAATCTTTCTAGCATCAGCTGGAATTCTAAAAGTATTATACTCATTATCACGAGTATCATTAACTGAATAAAAATCATCCCCAATTTTTAAAATATCCCCACTACTAATATGCATTGTAGCTAAAGCATCCGCAGGGAATCTAATAATATTAGTCTCATTTTCAATAGCACTATCAATAGTAAATGGACCACGAACAGAAATCGCTTGAATATTATCTGTTTGAGGGAAAATAATAAGATTTCTTGAAGTTGGCTCAATAGAAATAGAACCATCAGTAAAAGTAGCAGCACTCATAAAAGTAGTTAACATTAAAATAAGTATCAAACCACAAACTAAGAAAGGGAAATGCATCTTAATAAAAGATTTAAAAACAGCTATCTTCGAACCTTTCTTAAAAATAGCAATAGACTTAGTTAAAATCTTAATAACATAATAAACTGTTAAAATAAAACCAAGCAGGGTCACAATGAAACTTATACTTAAATGAATACTTGGAACGAAAAACAAGATAAATAAACCAAGAATAATAAGAGATAATCCCATAATCGCCCATCTAATATATTCACCAAGAGTATCCATCATAGTAACTCTACCATAATCAACAGCACGATTAATAATAGTTCTTACAACTTCATTAGCCATTACATGTAAATCAGCTAAAGAAGACATGTCATGTTTAATATCACCAATATCAATTTCACCAATACTAATACCATGAACATCAGCATCTAAAACAATACCAACATCCACACCATAATCTTCTTCAAATTTAATCTTATCAAGAGCTTCACGTTTACCTGCAAACTGACCACTTAAAGGCTGTTCATAAGTAACTTCAGGGAAGAAGAATTTTAACAAAGGTTTAGCAGTTAATTCTGTGACTCTACCACTTTCACGGGAAAACTTAGTCTTAGTAATATCAACTTTACCTTCAATTAAAGGAGTAATAATGGCTTTAACCTTTTTAACAGATAAATTAGAAATATCTGCATCAATAAAAGCAACAATATCAGAAGTAGTATTTTTAAAACCAGTTTTTAAAGCAGAACCTTTACCTTTATTATTATCATGATTAATAACTCTAGCTCCAGCAGATGATGCTTCTTCTTCAGTATTATCAGTAGAACCATCATTAACAACTACAACTTCATTAATACAGTTTATTGACTTAACAACCTTAACAACTTCTGCAACTGTATCCTCTTCATTATATGCAGGAATAACAACAGCAACAGAAGGAGTGTTATTGCTTTCGTTTGTAGTTTTAACTGAAGCCAATAAAAATGCAATTAATACAAAAAACCATGACATGATAAATTTACTTCCAAAATATATAAAAAAAATTTTTTTTTATTCCTAATATGAAATTTTTATCTTAACATATTAAAAAATTTATTCATATAATTTCATTATTGCATCGTAATTTCTTTTACAATTGTTTTTATCATGATACATGTAGAATTTATTTATACGCTCTAAATATTTTTCTTTAATTTTACAATCATTATCTATGTATTCTTTAATTATGTTAATTAAGTCTTTATGGTCTTTTATTACTTCTCCAAATCCATCATTTTCAAAGTCAAATTCGCTTTTTTTATTTGTGAATTTTGGTGTATCTCCTTTAAAATGATAATATAATATTGGTTTTTTAAGATATGAGAAGTCATAGAATACTGAGGAGTTATCTGTTATTAATAAGTTTGATTGGTTGAATAAATCTGTATATTCCATTGAAAAGTTATCGTCTATTGTTACTTCTGGGTTTTTATTGAATAAGTTTATGAATTCTATTGTTTTTGGGTGTGGTTTGAAGATTAAATTATAGCCTTTATCTTTTGCATATGTTATTAATTCTTCGTCATTTATGATTTTGTTGAAGTTTTGATAGTATGGTGTTGTTTTGAATTCATCTGGTGTCATATTGTCGAATATGTGTCTCCATGATGGTATTATGAGTATTTGCTTTTTTGTTTGATTTTCAAGTGCGTCGTATCTTGGAAGTCCTAATATTTTTACTACTTCTTTTGTGTAGTTGTATGGGTATTGGAATATTGAGTCGTATTCTTTTTGTGCTGAGCATACGAATATTGTTAGGTTCATGTCGCATTTTTTAAGCCATGAGGATAGATCTTCGTTTATTATTCCGTGTTGTAGGAATATGTATTGTATGTGTAGTAGTCCGTTTATTTGGTATATTTGTTCTCCCCAGAATGGGTTGACTACATCGTCTCCTGGATGTGATGATATGATTTTATCTGCAAGTAGAAATTTGAGTTTGTGTCTAAATGATGCAAAGTTTATTACTTTTCCTTGTGGTTTACTTATTTTTTTAAAGTCTGGAGAGTTTTTATCTATTATGAAGTATTTTTGTATTCCGTCTTTTTGTTTCATGGAGTATTTGAATAGGTGTTCTCCATTGTCTTTTGCTGTGTTTTGTCTGTCCATAAATAGCCATGTTTTCTTGTTTTTATAGATGGTGTTTATTAGTATGAAGTATAATATTCTAAGAAGTATTGTTTCTTTATATTTTGGTTTTTTTGTTTTTATTATCTTTTTTATTGTGCTGTATTCTAGTTTTAAGTATTTTTTACTTGTGTATGGTTCTATTATTATTGAGTTATCTATGTTTTTTGTTAAGTATTGGTTTAGTTGGATTTTGTTTTGTTTGTAGGATGTTCTTGTGTAGTGTGATGTTCTTGATAGTTTTGCATTCATTGTGAATTGTATTGGTATGTCTGTTTCTATGTTGTATCTTACTTTGAAGTATATGGTATTTCTTGTGTTATGTTCTAGTGGTATGTGGATTTCTGTGTATAGTTTTTCTTCTACTGGTTTTCCAAGTGAGAAAGTGTTGTTTTTTGGGAATAGTATTTCTTCTCCATTGAATTCTGTGGTTGTGTTGTTTGCTATTTTTATTGCTTTGATTGTGGTTTTTTTATTATTGAAAAATGATGGTAGGTATCCTAGTATGTATAGTTGGTTGTTTCGAACTTCTATTATGTCTATCCAGAATGATTTTAGTCCTAGTGTGTCTATTGTTATGTTATTTATTTTTAGTTTTTCTTGACCTGCTTCTATAACTTGATTAAATCCATGGTGTTTTAATGATAAGATGTGATATTTTAGATTTTCATTAATGTTTTTCTGTTCTAGTATAATATTATCATTAATATCTTGTAAAATTGTATCTAAGAGTGTGTATAGTTCATTTATTTCATTTTGTGATAGTATATGGTTTATTTCTGGTACTTCAAATATCCATTGTAATGTATACATGGAGAGGTATTGTATGAATTCTGGAATGTATCCTAGTTTTTCTTTAGAGTAGTCCATTATGTTTTTTATGTAATATTTAACTTGGTCATTATAGTATTCTTTTCTTTGTTTAAATGTGTCTGTGGTTGATGTGTAGTCTTCACGTCTTCTATAATAATATTTTGTGGAGTTTAAAACACCTAATTTACATTTATCTAATAGTATTTGGTTTATTAGAAGTGCATCTTCTGAGGTTATTAAATTTTCATTAAATCTTAAATCCTTAAAAGCAGTGCGTCGTATAAATGAAGATGATGCTGAAAGTTGTATAAATGAAGGTTTTTTAAGTAAATCTACAAGTTGTGTTTCCCTAAATTTATAATTAAGAATATGATCTCCTGTATCTTTTCCAAAAAATACTAAAGGTATACTTACAACATCTACAGTATCTGAGTGTTGATTATAAAATTTTAAAACTTCACAGCATGCATTAGATTCTAATTTATCATCACTATCTAAGAAATTTATAAATTCTCCTTCAGCATATTCAAGTCCATAGTTTCTAGCTGATGCTTGACCTTTATTTTCTTGGTATAAATATTTTATATTCTCATTATACTTTTCTGTGTAAACATTAATGATTTCTTTTGTATTATCAGTACTTCCATCATCAACTATGATTAATTGAATATTTTCTTTAAAATCTAATGTTTGATTTATAACACTATCAATAGCTTCATTAATCCATTTACTTGAGTTATATGCTGCTATTATAATTGTGAACTTGAATTTCATGAAAAAAGATAACCGTGAATAATTTTTAAAAAAATAAAATATTATGTTTTATATTTTTAGTGTTTTTTTTATTTATAATATAAAAATTTGATAAAAAAATGGTGGAGTCAAAATCTATAAAATAAATATTAAACAAAAATATATTCATAATAAAAATTTTAAAATTTTTCCATTTTTTTAGGGGAGTTGAAGTATTTTGAATCCAAAAGTAATGATAATTCTAGGCAGTGCATCAGATATTGCTGTTGCCGAGAAAAGTGTTAAAATATTAGAAAAATTAGAAATTCCATACAGTTTAAAAGTAGCATCAGCACATAGAACACATGAAAAAGTTAAAAAGCTAGTTACTGTGGGAACAGAAAAAGGTATTGAAGTTTTCATAGGTATAGCTGGGCTTGCAGCACACTTACCAGGAGTAATAAGTGCATACACATATCGTCCAGTAATAGGTGTTCCAGTAAAAGCAAACCTAGAAGGATTAGACGCAATATACGCATGCAGTCAAATGCCATTTCCAACACCTGTAGCAACAGTTGGTGTAGACCGTGGAGATAATGCTGCAATACTTGCAGGAGAAATACTAGGAATAAATGATGAAAAAATCCATGAAAACATAATAAAACTAAGAATGGAATATCAAGAAAAAGTAATAAATGGAGAAACTAGTATCCTACAAGAACAAAATGGAAAATACATAGATAAAGACTTCCTCTCAGAATACAATAAAACATACCCAATAGAAAAAACAGAAGAAGATGAAAATACTCCAGATGTGGCTGTTGTCGTAGGTAGTTACACTGACATGGACATTGGTAAAGAAGTCACAGCACTACTTGATAGAATAGATATTAGTTTTGATTTAAAAGTAATATCCCCAATAAGATATGCTAAAGAATTCGAAGAATACATTGAAAAAATGAAAAATGTGAAACTATTTATCGCAGTTAACGGATTATCAGGACTAGTAGCAGGTTCTATTGTAGCATTAAGTGAAAAACCTGTTATAGGAGTTCCACATTCCAGTCCATATAATATTCCAGATTCCTTATTAACAATGATTCAAATGCCACCAGGACTTCCTATTGGAACAATTGGAATTGATAATGGTGCAAACGCTGCAATACTTGCAGGAGAAATATTAGGATTAAAAAATAATGAAATAAAAGATACAATAAAGTGGATTAAAAATAAAAATACAAAAATATAAAATTTTGGTGTTAAAATGAGTGAAAAAGATGTAGTTATAGAAATAGATGATGAGATTAATGCAGAATATGAAGCATGCGAAATATTAAGAAAACACCCTAAAAACACAGTATTATTATCAAATATAAAAGGATATGACATTCCAATAGTATCTGGTATCTGTAACACTCGTGAAAAAATAGCAAATTCAATAAATTGTAGTGTTGATGAGATTACTGGAAAAATTATTGAAGCAACAGAAAATCCTGTTAAAGTTAAAAATTATGAAAGTTTAGATGAATATATTACATTAGATGCTGATTTAGATAAATTACCAATATTAACACATTATAAACAAGATGGTGGAGCATATATAACTGCTGGTGTTGTTATAGCTAAAAATCCTGATAATGGTATTCAAAATGCTTCAATTCATAGAATGTTAGTACTTGATAATAAAAGATTAGCTATAAGATTAGTTCCAAGAAACTTATTCACATATTATCAGAAAGCTAAAGAAAAAGGTGAAGATTTAAAAGTATGTATTGCAATTGGTATGGATCCTGCTATTCTTTTAGCTTCCACTACTTCTATTTCTATTGATGCTGATGAGTTAGAAGTTGCTAATGCATTTAAAGATGGTGATTTAACTTTAATTAAATGTGAAGAAAGTGGTTTGAATGTTCCTGATGCTGATATTATACTTGAAGGTGCAATATCAGTAAGTGAAGAAGTTAAAGAAGGTCCTTTTGTTGATTTAACTGATACTTATGATGTTATACGTGACCAACCTGTTATTAATTTAACAAAGATGCATATTAAAAAGGAAAATCCTATGTATCATGCTATTTTACCTGCAGGATTTGAACATAAGCTTTTACAGGGTTTACCTCAAGAGCCAAGAATATTTAAAGCTATTAAAAATATGTTGCCTACTGTTAAGAATGTTGTTTTAACAGAAGGTGGTTGTTGTTGGTTACATGCTGTTGTATCTATTAATAAGCAGACACAAGGTGATGCTAAAAATGTTATGATGGCTGCTTTATCTGCACACCCTTCCCTAAAACATGTGGTTGTTGTGGATGAAGATATTAATATTTTTGATCCTCAAGATGTTGAGTATGCTATAGCTACACGTGTTAAAGGTGATGATGATGTGGTTATTATTCCTAATGCTAGAGGTTCATCATTAGATCCTGTTGCTTTAAGTGATGGTACAACAACAAAAATTGGTGTGGATGCAACAAAAGATTTGAATAAGGAAGGGAAGTTTGAAAGAGTAAGCTTCCAATAATTTTTTATTTTTCTTTTTTTTATTTTATATTGTGTAGTTTAGTATTTTTTTGCATTTAGGACATTTGTTTTCTTTTAGTTTGTTTTGTGTTGTGTAGTTGTTTCTTTTTATTAGTGTTTCTCCACAGTTTGGGCATTGTGAGTTTTGGTTTTCTGGTATGTTTCCTAGGTATATGTTTTCTAGGCCTTGTTTTTGAGCTATTTCTTTTGCTTGGTGTAGTATTTTGATTGGTGTTGGTGGTGTGTTTGTCATTTTGTATTGTGGATGGAATCTTGAAAAGTGTATGGGTACTTCTTTTCCTAATTCGTTTTTTATGAATTTTGTAAGTTCTAATATTTCTTCTGGGTTTGTGTTGTGTTCGGTTATTAGTAGGTTTGTTATTTCTATGTGTTTTTTGTGTTTGTATATTGTTTTTATATTGTCTAGTATTGGTTTTAAGTTTGTATCACAGATTGTTTTGTAGAATTCTGATTTTATTGATTTTAAATCTATATTAAATGCATCTATATATGGTAGTACTGTTTTTAGGGCTTTTTTACTCATGTATCCGTTTGTTACTAGGATGTTTTTTATTTTTTGTTTTTGACTTATTTTTGCAGTTTCCAGGATGTGTTGTAAGTATAGTGTAGGTTCATTATAGGTCCAAGAAATCGATGGACAATCATTATCAACTGCCATTTTAACAATCTCTTCTGGAAGTAAATTAACCTTATCAAAATTTTCACCAGAATGTTGTGAAATCATATAGTTCTGACAGTTCAAACAAGACATATTGCACGAAAACCCACCAAGAGACAAAGTAAAAGAACCAGGTAAAAAATGATACAAAGGCTTCTTCTCAATAGGATCAACACCAACAGAAGAAAAAACCCCAAAATTCATCGAAAACAACCTACCACCAACATTCCTCTGAGTATTACAAAAACCAAAATCCCCATCAGAAATAACACAAAAACGAGAACACAACTGACACTGCACACCCACATCCAAAGGCTTATAAAAAATAGACTCAACTTTCATAACAAATGCTCATAACCAACACGAGGCAAAACACTTTCATCCCCACCACTCTCTACAAAAACAACATTACCAGTATCTGTAACCTCACCAATTACAAAAAAATCTAATAAAAAAGACAAATCAGTTTCAAACTTCTTATCAATAGTGAAAACCAACTCAAAATCCTCACCAAAATTAAAAAACAAATCCAAAGGACTCACACCCACTTCACCAGCCAAACTACAAAAATCATCACTTAAAGGCAACTTATCCTCATAAACCTTAAAACCAAAACCATCACCAGAAGCATCCAACATCTCATACAACTCCTCAGACAAACCATCAGTAATATCAGTAGCTGAAGAAGCAACACTCCTCAAAATTTCACCACACTTAAGATTTACAATAGGATTCAAAATCTTAGATTTATAAAAATCACCACCACTAATACCAGATTTAAGTAAATGAAAACCTAAAGCAGCAAAACCTAAATTACCAGTAAGGCATAACAAATCACCCTTCTTAAAACCCTTCTTCAATAAAGAATTCTCACCACTACCTAAAACAGTCCCAGATAACAAAATTTCACTTGCTTCATCAGTATCTCCCCCAACAAGCTCAACACCATAATATTTACAAGCCTCTAAAACACCATCAATTATCTCTTCAAAACTAGACACAGATAAATCCTTAGGAACCCCAACATTCAATAAAAAAAACTTAGGAACTCCACCCATAGCATTAATATCACTTACATTAACAGTCACAATCTTAAAACCCATCTGAAAATAAGACATTTGCTCTGGAAAATGATGGGACTGAATTAACATATCAGAAGATACAAGTAAATTATTAAAATCAGACATTAAAACTGCTGCATCATCACCTAAAAAACTATTATCTACCTTACTTGTGATGATTTCAATTAATCCCTTTTCACCAATACTTGAAATAGAATTATCATTCAACATAAAAAAAAGTTAAAAAAAAAATAGTAAAAAAAAATTAGATTACATCATCTACTCTTTTCTTAATTATTTCCACTAATAAAGGATCTGCACCTAATGGATCTGTGAAAATAATCTCTCCATCAAAATCAACCTTTTCAACTTCGTGATGATGGTGATGATGACCGTGCCCATGATGGTCATGATGGTCATGAGAATGTTCATGCTCAACCTCATCTGAAGCTAAACCTAATATTTTAGGAATATCTCTTTTAGTATGTATTCCATGAGCAACAAATACAGGTACAACAATTATTCTTTTTATATTTGTACCTTCAACAAGATTATTAACAGCTGTTGGAATATCTGGCATTCTAATTTCCATAAAACCTATTTCAACTTTATTATCCGTGGTTTCTCTATAAATATCTGCTATTTCATTTATAACTTCTTCGCAATCATCTAATCTACTACCATGTGAAAGTAATAGTATTCCTGTTTCAACTTCAGAGCTCATCTTCTACCTCTTTTACTAAAATTTCTATTAATATATCATCTGCACCAATTGGTTGAGGATATAAAATTTCTCCTTCAAAATCTGTTTTTGTTAAATCATGTGAATGGTCATGTGAATGTTCGTGACCATGGTCATGATGATGGTGGTGTTCTTCTAATAATCCAAGTATTATTGGAATATCATGAGTTGTATGCATTCCTGGAGCTATAAATACTGGTACAACAACTAATCTATCCAGATTATTTTTTTCATTTAAATTACTTATTGACACTGGTATTCTTGGATCTGTTAACTCCATAAAACCAAATTCTGATGGATAGTTAGTATTTTCTTTAAATAAACTATGTAATTGTGATATGAATTCTTTATTATAATTTAATCTACTTCCATGACTTACCAGTAATATTCCAGTTTTAACATCATCAGATAATTCTGATTCTTTTAATGCTGTTTCGATTCTATTATCAATTATATCTAATAATTTTTTATTTGGACCTATTGGATCTACTAATTTTATATTTCCATTGAAATCTACTTCTTCAATACCATTTAAATAGTGTCCTTCTGGATAATTTCCATCTGGGCATCTTGGGTCTTCTTCTAGTGGTTCTAATCCTAATAATATTGGAATATCAATTTTTGTATGTATTCCAGGTGCTAGGAAAACCGGTACCGCAATAATATTTTCTAAATTTTCGTTTCTATCCTTTAGATTTTTTATTGCTTGAGGTATTGTAGGGGATGCTACTTTCATATACCCTACTTCTGTATCAAATCCTGTAGATTTTTTAAATTTTTCACATATTTCTGTAAATACTTCTTCATTATATGGTTTTGTACTTCCATGACTTATTAGAAGTACTGCTGTGTCTTTTGAATTATTGTATTGGTTTAAATTTGTATCCATAGGATATAACCCCATCTTCTCCATCTTCTCTTATTTTACGGAATACCATTTCAACAGGGTCACCTATTTTAATTTTATCAACATCACAATCTACTAATTGTGCTGTTAATTTTGCTCCTTCTTCTAATTCAATTATCGCAACAGCATATGGAGATAATTTCTTAAAATCAGCTGTTGGGGATCTTACAATTGAGAATGTGTGTATTTTTCCTTTTCCTGAGAATTGGAAGTCTTTAATATTTCCTTTTCTTCTACAATCTGGACAGATTACTCTTGATGGGAAAAATACTTTACCACAGTTTGTACATTTAGATCCAATTACATTGTATCTTTGATGAATATGACGCCATGTTCTAACAGTATCAGACATAAAAATTTTATCCTCCTAAAAATATTAAATTAATTTTGAGTCGTTATTTTATATTAATTTAGATTTATATTTTTAGTAGTATAATTAATTTATCTATAAAAAAAAATTATAGTAATACAATTTTTAATATTAATATTATTTATATTTTTTATAAAAAACATATTAGAAAATTAATCTAAATAAAAAAATAAAAAATATTTATTTTACGGAAGATTATTAAATAAAAAAAAAAGAAAGTCAAATGAAAAAAATATACCTATTCTCGGCACCATCCCATTGCTAACGAATAATAAAAAAAATCAATACCTTTAATTTAATATTTGACTTATGTTCCTTTTAACTCTCCATAATACAATTTATTTTATCAAAGTCACTATTAAAAGACAAATATATTAACATTATAATCTAAACATTATCTTTATATTACAATCTCTCTAGACACTTCTTTTTTTCCTCTACCTCATTAATAACTTCATCATTATCAATTATACCACATAATTTATCTAATTCGTTACCTTTATGATTCATACTTTAATATTTTTTCTAATTCTTCAATAGTAGAGGTTGGTTCTTTAAGAGTTGAACCCCTTTTTATACCTTCAATAACATAATTATTTAGTAAATCTATTTGGTTTACTTCTAATTCAGCACTTTTAATTTTTAATTGATGTTTTACATCCTCGTTAATTCTAATTGTTGTTGTCATATAATAACATCCTAAAAATTAATTATTGTATTTTTTGTATATTAGTATAAACTTTAAAATTATAATTAAATATTTTACAATAAATTCTTCAATACCAAAAATAATTTTTAATTTTCGTTTTTTTTATAATTTAAAGTAAAAATACATTAAAAACTAAAAAAAATAAAAAATATAAACTTATATACCAAGATTAAAAACAAGAACAGAAACTAAAACCAAAATTAAAGTAGCAATAGAATCTGTTAAACTAGTAGATAAAGGAATAACAATATTATCAGGATCAAGTCCTTTACGATAAGAAATAATAGAAATATAATATACAACCAACTGCATAATTAAAATCAATAAAAGTCCAGCAATTAAACTAATAAGAATAATAGCTAAAAAACCAATATCCACCCCACCAACAACAACATATGAAAAATTAGCTAAAAAACCAATAAGAGGATAAATAATAAGAGCTAAAACAATAATAGCACTAAAATTACGTAAAGTATACTTATCAAAACTAAAAGAAGACTCAATAAGACCAGAATGTAAACTAGAAGACAAACGAGCACCAAGAATACTAACTAAATTACCACTCTCACCTGAGAATAAAGGAACAAGCGTTAACAAACTTCCTTTAGAAAGCAAAGTATCAGCAAAATTATTCAAAACACCACCAGCAAAACCACCAAGCAAAGAACAAACCAACAAAACAGGAGAAGACTGCTTAACAATATTTAAAATATCATCACTAGACTTAACACCGAAATAACAACAAACAATAACTAAAACAACAATCAAAACACTAATAAATTCTCTCAAAATAACAATCTCACTAAACAAAGACAAAATCATAACAGAAAGAATAATAGAAGGCAAAGTGAAAAAATCACCAAAAGCAGCAATCAAAGGAGTTGTTATATTATCCGGATCCCAACCATGCTGAAAACTCTTCAAAGAAATCAACATAGAAATAGGCAACATAATAAGACTTGAAATCATACCAGATAAAAAAGAAATAATAATAAAATTTGACAATGGTATTGAAGGTAAATTAGAAACTAAACATAAAAATTTAGTAATAAAAGCCAAAAATACAGATAAAATCATAGTCAAAATAATTGAAGAAATAATATTCTGATTCAAAATCTTACTCTTTTCAAACTTAGGAGATAAAATACCTAAATTCAAATTAGTCCCTAACCTTGAACCAAAAGCTCCAAAAATATTACCTCTCATTCCAATAGCACCAGGAATCAATGTTAATAAACCTGGCCAAGCTTTTAAAAAGAAAGTCATATTACTTAAAATTATACCAGCAAACAAATCCCCAAATGCACAAATTAAAAGTGCAAAAAGACTTTGTTTAATTAAAGAATAAGAAGAATTAGTAATTAATTCTCTAAAAGATTTAACTAATTTAAAGGGTAAGTTAAATAAAAGATTAAACTGTTTAAACAAAAATATGATAAATTTCACTAAGTTCTGAGTGATTTTGGTGCCTATCAGACGTATCATCGTCAATGGATTTTTCTTCACCAATATCACCTACAAACATACTTTATCACATCAAAAAAAAAAATTATTTAATTAATTATTATATCATCTAATGTAATCTCATTATGTGCTAGTTTTTTCAATATTTCATAACCTGCTTCTGTTCCTTTAACAATGAGAACATCATTATCTAATATAGTAGTATCTTTATCTGGACCATATATCCAATTTTTATTTCTTCTAATAGATATTACTCTCATACCAGTACGATTTGAAAGTAATAAATCACCTAAAGTTTGATTAACTAAATCAGAATTAGGTGAAACATTAACACGATAAATATTCGTTTCAGAATCTGCCATAGCCATTTTTAATACAGGATGTGGTTCCATACCTTTTAAAGTTATATCAGCTAAATCCTTTGCAGCATTAGCTATAGATTCTGCAGCTTCTGCAACTTCTAATAAAACTGTTAATTTCTCAGCATCTTCCACACTTCTAGCAGCGAGTAATGATTCTTTTTTAATTTCATAATTCAAACCATTAACCCTATTTTCAAGATTTAAAACTTCTTCAGCTGCATCTTCATTTTGAAAAAGAACCGATGAATAAGCTAAATCAACCATAAGCTCTGATAAATTTTTCATTTCAATTAAAATATCTTTTACTGTAGACATTAAAAAAACACCTATAAAAATTATTAAATTATTCACTATTTAAAATACAATGCCGTCTTAATTTTAATAAATCTTTCTTCTTCCTATTTAAATCATCAACATCATTTACATAATCATTGAAATATTTCTTAATACATTTAACTGCATCAGCCTTATGAATCCATAAACAGTCCTCACAACTCCAAACATTCTTATTTTTAATCCATTTACCACCTGTAGAACCATCACCACAAGGATAAAAAGGACAATAACAAAAATCACAATGCTGACCTTCTTCATGACATGGATAATAATCACAATCTAAATTAGGACCTGTAGGAGTTTTACCTTCAAAGAAATCCTCATAAAAATTCCTAGATGCTGGATGAATATCACGTTTAATAGCATAACCACGAGAAGTCACCATATACCCTTCTGAAAGATATGTTAACTTATTACCTACAATTAAACATGAAAACATATTCACATCTTCTTCTTCCAATTCACCTAATTTAACTATCTTAGTTTTTGAAGGATAATCAGTACTATCAACAATACCAACTAAAGTATCTTCACCACGTACTTCAAGCATAATTTTCTTAAATAATCTAAAAGGCTCTTTTCTAGACTTACTAATAGGATTATAAACAGCAATTATAAAATTACCCAAAGCAGCATGCCTAATTTTACCTTCAATTTCAGATAAAGGTGTTAAAAGATTACTTAAACTAATACTGGCAAAATCATGCAAAGGAGCCCCTAATAAATCAGCAGAATAATTAATAGCAGAAACACCTGGATATACTCTAACATCAACTTTATCATATTTTCCTAAAAGTTGAAAAATAAGATTAGCCATTCCATAAACACCAGGATCACCAGAACTAATAATTGCAACATTATTTCCTTCTAAAGCTTTAGAAATAGCTAATTCTCCACGTTTAACCTCATCTCCCATGCCTTTTTTAATAAGTTCTTTACCTTCAACGAGATGAGAAATAGAATCAATATACTTCTTATAGCCAATAATAATATCAGATTCTTCTAAAGCTTTAATAGCATTTAAAGTAATATCGTCTTTACTTGGACCAATACCAATAATATTTAACATAACTAAAAAACATCCTTCTGTTATCTAATTTCCAGTTCCAGTTTCATTACCATACAATTTAAGAATACTAGTTATTTTAATAGTATTAACATCAATAATAACCATATTACCAGTTATATTGGCTTCAGCAACTGCAGTAACCTTATAAGCAGGGATTGTAGATATATAAGAAGAATTATAAGAAGAATTACTTCCAGCATAACCAAGAGTAGTTATTGTAACATTAACATGCCCACTTTCAGTAGATTGTTGTGTTGTTGCAGTCATATTAGGAACACTGACACCATCAATATCCGCTATTTCCGCCATCGCCATCGCCGTGTCAACACGATTAGTAATATTAATTGAACTAGGATTCTTAATAATAATATTACTTATACTTTGAGGATTAATAAAATTAGAAATAGTATTAACTTGTAAATCTATTAAACCTTGAACATCAGGAACATCAGATGTTACAATAGTATAAGAACTAAATAATCCAATTTCAAAAAAACCAATGAAAAGAAGAATAATAAGAACAATTCTCAACGCTCTATTCATAATACCACTTACATTAATTATCCTATAAAATATTTTATAATACTATAATATCTGATTAATATATTTAATAAAACTAACTATAAAAAAAAATTTAAACAAAAATATAATAATAAAAAATACAAAAAAAATAAATTATTATATTAAAATTTTTTAGCTTCAATACAATTTACACAATTTTATAATATTTTTTAAAGATTTCTATGAAAGACAATATAATCTACAAATTTGCAAAAAAAGGAATAAACTTATCTCCAGAAGCATACGAAAAACTTCTAAAAACTGAGGATCCTATAAGTGCCAGTTCCACATTAATTGTAAAATTAAAAGGAAATAAACATAAAAAAGATGATTTAGTATCAGTCAGTGGAGAACTTGCAGATAAATACTTAAACCTTAATAAAACCGAAAAAAAGGAGGAAAAAACCACACCAGAAACACCAAAACCTCCAATACAAACACCTAAAAAACCAATACCGCCAAAAACCACAAAAGAAACACCAACAAAAGACAAACCAACACCACCACCAAAAACAGAAAAAACAAAACCAACCACAAAAGACAAACCAACACCACCACCAAAAACAGAAAAAACAAAAGAAGAACAGAAAAAAGAAGCATACATACAAAACAACAGTACCAAAAATCTAATGGAAATAGAAGAAAAAGAAGTAAGCAGTGAATTCAAAAGAAACCTAACAAAAACAAATGTAAACTTCGACAACTTCGAAATACTAACAGACACAACAGGAAAATCCTACACAAGTGGAGAAGTAAACAACATAATAGAATACTTCAACAGCAGATACAACAAAATAAGCAAAATAATAAAAAAACACCCTGAAATGAAAGCACAACAAAAAATATCAGACATAAAAGAAGGACAAACTGACATAAACCTAATACTAATGGTAAACGAAATAAAAACAACAAAAAAAGGACATAACATAGTTGAATTCGAAGACGACACAGGAAACATAACAATACTATTCTCCAACAAAAACGAAGAAGTATTCCCACTATCAGAAAAACTAATAAAAGACGAAGTAGTAGGAGTCGTAGCGGATAAAAAAGGAGATTTAGCAATAGGAAACAACATCATATTTCCAGGAACTCTACGAATGCCAAAAGCAAAAAGCAACTGCGGAATAGTATTCACATCAGACATACACATAGGAAGTATAACATTCCTAGAAGATGCATTCACAAAATTCATAAAATGGTTAAATGGAGACTACGGTAGCGAAGAACAAAGAAAAATAGCAAACAATGTAAAATATCTAACAATAGACGGAGACATTGTTGACGGAGTAGGAATATATCCAAACCAAGACAAAGAATTAGCAATACCTGACATCAGAGAACAATACGAAGAAGCTGCAAGACTACTAGGAGATATAAGATCAGATATTAAAATCATAATATCCCCAGGAAACCACGATGCAACAAGACTAGCAGAACCACAACCAGCAATACCAGAAAAATATGCAAAATCACTACACCAACTCAAAAACGTAGAATTCATAAGCAACCCAGGATATGTTAATTTAGATGGAACAAAAGTACTAATGTACCATGGAAGAGGAATGGACGACTTAGCAATTGGAGTAAAAGGATTCTCCCACGAAAGAAACGACCTAATAATGGAAGAACTACTAAACATAAGACACCTATCCCCAATATACGGAGAAAGATCATCAGTAGCATCAGAACAAGAAGACTACCTAGTAATAGATGAAACACCAAACGTACTACATACCGGACACGTACACATAAACACATACAAATACTATAAAGGAGTACATCTAATAAACTCAGGAACATTCCAAACACAAACAGAATACCAAAAAATCTACAATATCGTACCAACACCTGCACAAGTACCAATACTAGATAACGGAGAATACAAACAACTAAAATTCATATAAAAAAAATGGAGAAATAAAAAATGAATGAAATAAAATCAATAATAGACACATCTAACTTCCTATTTGAAAGAAAATTAGTAACAGGAAAAGCAGGGAATGTAAGTATAAAATTCAAACAAAACGAAAAAACAGTTATAGGAATAACACCAACACTAAAATCACTACATAACCTAAAAGAAGAAGATATAGTAATAGTAGATTTAGAAGGAAACACACTATCAAAAGGAAAACCATCATCAGAAGTATATATGCACCTAGCAATATACAAAGCAAAACCAGACATAAACGCAATAGTTCACACACATTCACCATATGCAACAGGATTCGCATTCTCAAAACATAAAATCAAAAGACTAGAAGGATTTGGAAAAATAAAAAATCCATACCTAGCAGAAATAGGATATGAAAAACCAGGAAGTCAAGAACTAGCGAATAAAGCAGCAAAAGCATTGAAAAATGAAGATGTGCTAATATTAAAAAAACATGGAGTCATAAGTACTGGTGAAACAATGCAAGAAGCAGAATCACTAGCAGATTTCGTGGAAGAAACATCAAAAACACAATTCATTGCACGAACACTAGATTTATCCTAAAAAAAAA
>CAZJLS010000024.1:0-21663 GCA_964547125.1 uncultured Methanobacteriaceae archaeon
GGTAAAACTAAAATTGGTTGTTGTTGTTGTGCCATTTTAATATTCGCCTCTAAAAAATTCTTTTTGTTTAATTTTTAATCTTTTATTAGTATATACTAGTAGATTATAAAAAAAATCTTGTAATTAATTTATTCAAGATTTTATAAAAAAAAGTTATAGAAAACTTATTATTACTAAATCTTACACTATTTATACATATAAATTAATGATTTTGAAATATGAGTATGGATAAATAGTTTTATTAATTAAATCCATTTTTTTAAAAAAGTTTTTTATAAAATAAATTTTTATGATTTAGTAGAAATATCATAACATTTTTTTATATTTACCTACATTATAACATTAGAATATTAAATATAAATACTTTGCGATTAATGATACAAAAATTATGGTAAAAATAAGTACAATTGTACAGAATAAATATAAAATATTGAACAAAAATATAATATAAATTAAAAGTTACAAAAGGTTATTATAATAAAAATAATAGACTTAACACATTTGTTAAAGACACAGCCCATAATATAAATAATAAATATGAATGATTAAAATAAAAAAAAATTAAAACTTACCCACAACACCATACAACAAAGTTTTTAAATGATTGAAATCACTTAAATTATCTCCAAAATCATTAAAATTAGTTAAACCAAATCGGAAAATACCAATACCATAAGCGCCTCCCCTATATGCAGCATTAATATCATTTTGCAATTCAATTGGTGAAAGTTTAGTAATATTATCATCAGATTGATATGATTGTAAACTTACAATTACCCTAGCACCTTGACTATTAGATACAAAATATCTGGTTGTTGACTCAACCCAAGAACTGTTCTGTTCATAATTTCCTTTATAAATCATAGGAATAATATAATCCAAAACACTACTAAGAGCAGTTAAATTCTGACCATAATCACTGCAAAGCTGAGATTCTTCAGGCATTAAAGATCCAGAAACAACCAAACTACTGTTAACATCCTTTATATTTTTAACTAAATGTGTAACAAAAGTTGTTATTGCTTCACTACCTCCAGGGTTCATACTAGCAGTACCTGGATATCTAATATAATCAAGAACTATTCCCCGAATACCTGGAATACTGGCATATTCTTTAGCATCCAATGTATCATTTTTAAGTAATTCTTGGTTTAATGTTCCATTTTCAATAGGATTCTCAAAATCATCATGATATAACACTTGCATCCAAATATGAACTTTTATTCCATGACGATTTGCATTTTCAACCCATTTTGAAACATTATCCTTACCATATTCATCAATTGCTGCAAAATTTAATAAAATAGTATCAATATTAGCTTGTCTAAGTGCATTAAAGTCAATATTTGGCATATCAACTCCCCTAACCCATAAAACATTACCCATAGCATCATTAGAAATGGCCTTTGAATAAGAAAAAGTTGAATTAGAATTAGACGTATCAACATTAATAGAAATAATGAAGCCCCCAATTAAAACAAGAATTAATGCCAATAAATAAAATATCAGTCTTCTATCCAAAGTATTCACCCTAAATACCACTAAAAAAAAAAAAAAAAAATATTTTGATAACTTTTACAAAATTAATTAAGAGAAAATTTAATAAAAATAAATATTAAATTTTCGACCAGTATACCTCTCCATCTATTTCTTCACTATTAAGATATCCTTTTGATTCTATACTTTTTAAAATGTTTCCAGTATTACCAAATGACAAATCTTTAAAAGCAACTTCATTTATATATTTTTGAATTTCATAAGTAGACATTGGTTTATCTGGCAATAAATTGAATATTTGTGATTGCATAAGTGATAATTTTTTAATTGGAGGAGCAGTTATTTTTGAATATAACTCATCACTTACCTCTAATTTTTTTATAATCTCATCTTTTTCTTCAAGTTTTTTTCTTAAATGTGCTAATTCATCAGAATTTGTATTTTCTTCATTTGGATTTTCATCAAATAAGTCTTTAACCTTTTCCAAACGTTTAATTTTGACATCTTTTTTAGCTACTTCTTCTTGTAATCTATTAAATTCTTCTTTTGGAACAGAATGTTCTTTAAAATTATCAATAAGCATTTCTTTTTCATTTAATGCTAAATCTTTAGCATTAATTTCACGTTTAAGTTCATCTATAGCTGTGTTATTAAGAATGTTACGATTAAGTTCAGCAATCTCATCTTTATATCCATCAATTTTTTCAGATAATTCATTAATTTTTAAGTCTTTATCTTTAATTAATTTATTTGATTCTTCAATCTTAGATTCAAAATCAGCATTTTTACTTTTGAGATTGTTTAAATCAGTGTCTAATGTTCTGACTTCATTTTGACTTAAAATTAATTCTTTTGATATTTTTTGTAATTCTTCATCTTTTGTTCTGATTTTATTTTCATTATCTTCTAAATCTTTTTTATTTAAATTATAATTGTTAGATAATTCTAATATTTCATCTTGTAAATTTATTATTCTTTGATTTAGTTCTTTAATTTCAATTTCTTTATTTATCACTACTTCTTTTTGTTCATCTACTTCTTTTTGAACAATTGCCAATTCATTTTCTTTGAATTTTTGAAGATTTTCTTTAAAATCCAATCTTAAAGTTGTGAAATAATCTATTTTAGCATCTAAATCTGCAATATGGGAGTTTTTATCATGTATTTGAGAATTTAAATAAGTTATATTTTGTTTATAATCATTTATTTCATCATTCAACTCAAGTATTATTGATTCGAGTTCTGTGACTTTTGGATTATCTTCTAAATTGTTTTTTTCTTCTTCTAATTTAACTATATCTAATTTTAATTTATTTATTTCAAGTAAACTGGATTTTACTAATTTTTGAAGTTTATTTACTTCCATTTCTCCTTCAAGTGACATTTCAAACTCCCAATATTCGTTTTTAATAATTATTTTTTATAAAATTCTTTCATTTATTAATTCTGCATTTAATATAGATGCTCCTGCTGCTCCCCTAATAGTATTGTGTCCTACCAATACATATTTGAAACTGTTATCAAATGCTTGATCTTTACGAACTCTTCCAACAGTAACTGCCATACCATTACTTGCTCCACGGTCAAGTCTTGGTTGTGGTCTGTCATCTTCTTCTTTTAGAATTACTGGATGTTCTGGAGCAGATGGTAAATTTAGTTCTTGAGGTAATGCTTGGAAATTACTCATTGAATCTTTAATTTTATTGATATCTGCATCTTCTTCCAATTCCACAAATACAGATTCAGTATGTCCATCTATAACACTTACACGGTGGCATGAAGCACTTAAGTTGAAATTTGCATTTTTTACTTCTCCATTTTCATATGATCCAAGCAAGTATAAACTTTCACTTTCCATTTTCTCTTCTTCTTGGCCAATGTATGGTATTACATTATCAAGTATTGCCATAGAAGGCACTCCATTGTATCCTGCCCCAGATAAGGCTTGCATTGTGGATACATAAACTCTTTTTATGTCAAAGTTATTTAATATTGGTTTTAATGTTAGAGTTAATGCTATTGTTGAACAGTTTGGGTTTGTTACTAAAAATCCATCCCAATCATATGCTTTTTGTTGGTCATCAATCATGTCTAGTGTTTCTGGATTAACTTCAGGTATGCATAAAGGTATGTGGGGTTTCATACGCATTGCACTAGCATTTGATGCTACAACGAAGTTTTTAGCGAATTTTGGTTCTATTTTTTCTGCTTGTCCAGAAGGTATTGATGAGAATAGTATTTCAACATTACTATCTACTTTACTTGGGTCTGATTCTACGACTTTAATATCTTTTACTGAATCTGGCATTTCACTATCTAATAACCATGTTGTTGCATCTTCGTATCTTTTTCCTGCAGACCTTTGTGATGCTAAAAGTGTGGTTATTTCAAATTCAGGATGGTTTTCTAATAGTCTTATGAAGTTTTGACCAACCATTCCTGTTGCTCCAATAATTCCTACATTAACCATTTTATTATTGTTCCTCCTTTTATATTCCTAAAACATCTTCCATATTGCTGATTTTACCAGGTTCAGCATCATTTATGTATCTTATTGCACGTATTACTCCTGCAATGAATACTTCTCTTGTGTGTGCTTGGTGTTTTATTTCAAGTCTTTCACCCTCTCCAACATATAGTACTGTGTGGTCCCCAACTATATCTCCACCACGTATTGAGTGCATTCCTATTTCTTCTGTTGTTCTTTTACCTACGTGACCTTGTCTTCCGTATACTCCAACTTCTTCAGGATTACGATTTAATTGTTCAGAGATTACTTCAAATGCAGTCATTGCAGTTCCTGATGGTGCATCTTCTTTCTGATTATGGTGTGCTTCTATTATTTCAATGTCAAAGTCATTGAGTATTGGTGTTAAATCTTTTAACACTTTCCAAAATACATTTACCCCTATTGAGAAGTTAGTTGTCATTACTGCTTTTATATTATTGTCTTTTACTGCTTTTAAATTAGCTTCTGCTTGTTCATCTGTAAATCCTGTTGTTCCTACAATGAGATTTACTTTAGTTTTTGCTGCTTTTTGTATTGTTTCTGCAGCTGCATGAGCTATTGTGAAATCTATTAATACATCTGGTTTTGTTGTTTCTAATGCATCTATTAAATTTTCAGATGCAGTTACAGGTACATTTAATTTTCCTAACCCGATTACTTCCCCAATATCTTTTCCTGCAAGTGGAGTATTTGGCATTTCTATTGCTGCAACTACTTCCATGTCTTCTTGTTCAGTTATTTTTTTTATAATTCCTGAACCCATTCTTCCTGCTGCTCCAGTTATTGCAACTTTTATCATATTCTTTTTTCCTCCAATTTTTTATTTTATATTAAATTCGCATCTTTTAAAGCTTTTCTTAGTATTTCTTTATTTTCTGGAAGCATTGGTACTAATGGTAATCTTAATTTGCCTGATGGCATTCCCATAATATTTAATGCTGTTTTAAGAGGTACTGGATTGCTTTCAATGAATAATGCTTCAAATAAGTCATATAATTCATAGTTTAATTTACTTGCTGTTTTGAAGTCACCTTCAAGTGCTGCATTAACCATATTACTAACACGTTTAGGATCTACATTAGCTGCTACACTTATAACTCCTTTAACCCCTAAAGACATCATTGGCACTGTGAGTCCATCTTCACCAGATAAGATTGTGAATTTATCAGAAGATATTCCTTCATTTTGGAGCATTTTAAAAGTTGTTGTGAATTTATTAAGATCAGATACTGCTTCTTTCAATCCAATTATGTTTTCCATTTTTGCAAGTTCAACAATGGTTTCTGATGTGATATCAATTCCTGTACGTGACGGAACATTATATGCAATTATTGGTATTTTTGTAACTTCATTTAATTGTTTATAATGTTCAATTATACCATGTTGTTGTGGTTTATTATAATATGGGGTGATTACTAATGCATAATCTGCACCAGATTCTCCTGCAAATTTAATTAAATCTAATGTTTCTTCTGTTGAGTTGCTTCCTGCACCTGCCAGAGTTATAACTCTACCATCTACTTCATCAACTAATATTTTTATTAATCTTTTTTGTTCATCATGTGTTATTGTAGCTGATTCACCAGATGTTCCTGCAGCTAGTAATCCAGTTACTCCATTTTCTATTAAAAAGTTTATATTTGATCTGTATCCTTCTTCATCTATTTCATTGTCCTCTGTAAATGGTGTGGACATTGCAACAAAAGTTCCTTCTAATTTCATTCTAACACCTCTTTAACAAGTTCAAATGCTTTTTTACCATCATGCCATTCGACGAATATTACAACTGCAGTTTGTGAAGACGTTATTTCAACAATATTAATATTCTCATTTCTAAGCGGTATTGTAATATCAGATATTATGCCAGGAGTTTCTATGAATTCTGGACTTACAATAGTTAACATAGCAATATCTTTACCTAAGGATAGTGAGCTTAAGCGATTGCTTTCAACTACAAGTGAATGTAATAAGTGATATGCATTATCTGCATCTTTTTTATTTATAAATGTAGATATACTGTTTTCCCCAGCAGATAATCCAAATATATTCACATCATTATCCGCCAAGAGAGTTGTTAAGTTTGCAAATAATCCTTTTTTAAGTAATAGGCTTTCTCCAACAATTGAAATTACAGATATTGGTTCTGAGTATAATGTTACTGTTTTTAACATACTTCCTTTTGATGGTCCCACAATTGCAGTTCCAGGATCAGATAAATCTCCTTTTTCAAAGCTTATGATTTTTGCTTTAATGGATGGGTCTTTATATTGTAGTGCGAATGGATGTAATACTTGTGCACCATGTGTTGCTAAGTCTCTCATTTCTTCAACACTTATATGTTCTAATTTTTCCGCTTCTTCTATTTTGTTCGGGTCAGTTGTCATTACTCCATTTACATCTGTGACTATTATTACTTCATTTGCATTTAGTGCATGTCCCATGAAGAATGCAGTTATATCGCTTCCTCCACGACCAAGTGTTGTTATTTCACCTCTTGGACCTTTTCCTAAAAATCCGCAGATTACTGGAATTATACCTTGATCCATTAATGATTTTATACATATTGCTTTTTCTTCTGAAGTTGCATAGTTTATTTTTGCTTTTAATGGGTTTGAATCAGTCAGTACCGGCCAATATTCATGATGAGGATCTATGAATTCTGATTTAACACCTAAAGATTCAATTACAGACGAAAATACCCTTGCACTTGTCATTTCACCCATTGCTAATATTTCAGCCATTTGTTTAGGCGTTGGTTCATCACCAATAGATTCTTTTGCAACAGCAACCAAATCATCAGTTGTTTTGTTAATTGCTGAAACAACTACTGCTATTTTTTTACCTTTCATAAACTCATTTACAACAGCTTGCGCTGCTTTTCTAATTCTTTCGCCATTTCCGACCGATGTGCCTCCAAATTTAGCTACAATTGTTTCCATATATCCACTATCCAAAATAATACGATTGATAAATTTTTTTGATTATTTAATGTAATAATAAATTTTTATTAAGAGTAACAAGAACAATACTAGAAATAAAATTACAATACTTTAATATTTATCCTCCACACTCTTAAAAAAAGATTATAAATATAAATTATATTGAAAGTAGAAAAATTATTATAGTGAAATTAATTTTTTTACTTAAAAAATCTTTTATTATACTATTAATTATTTAATATATTCATATTTATAATTAATTAGTTTTAAAATAGAAAAAATCTTAAAAATGTAGGATTTAAGATTGAAAAAAAATAACTTAAATAAAATTAAATTAGTAAAAATAGTTAATAAAATAAATTATATCGTTTAGAAAATTTATAAAAAAAGAAAAAATATTTAAGATTGTGTGGTTTGTTGTTTAATTAATCTAGTTATGTATCCAGCAATCTTATTTCTTAAATGTTTAGTACTTACAGTAGAGTATTCTGCAACATTTTTCTTATTTTCTTCAAAATCTGTTGTGAAAACTCCAGGATGAGTTTCTATAAGTTCTTTAGATTTACGTTTAACAAAACTGGTTCTAATATTACCCATTAATTATTCCTCCTTTATTAATTCTCTTTGTTTATTTTTGCTTAACATAGCAAGCATATTCATTATAATATTAAGAATATCACCATCGATGTTACGTTCTTTAGCTAATTTTAGGACTTGGTCCCGTACTTCATCTTCACGATTTTTATCATAAATTTCCATACCTAAAACTTTTTTAGCTGTAACAACTTCTTTAGCTAAAGATGTTCTCTCATCGATTAAGTCTACTAAGTCATTATCAATTTCATCGATTCTTTTTCGAGCATTATTAAGAAGTTCTTGTGCTTCTTCTTTAGTTTCACATTTGTTAAAACTTGTAGAATTATCCACGAAAATAGCTCCAATAATAATTATTTTTGATAATAATTTTAATATTTAAAATTAATATTATATAAATATAATCCTTAATTTTTTAAACTATGAAGGTGCCTTCATTATTCGTTTTTGTCACTATAATATCTGCATTAGAATAATTTAACCACGCATCTTTAACATCATCTAATTTCTCATCATCTACAATTGCAACAGTAGATGAACCTGAACCAGATAATCCTGATGCTAATGCACCTGCTTCTAAAGCTTTAATAGCGATTTCATTATCAAATTTCAACAATGTTCCATAAATTAAACCATTTAAGTTTAATGCATTATAATAATCACCATTCTGCGCTTTTTTAAATGCAGTTTCCACTAATGGAGATAATAATTTAATACGTTCTTTATCAACACTCCCACTTAAAGATTGAATATTTGGCATGCTAATTAAAATATTTTTATCTGCGAATTCTTTTTTAACTAGAAGTTTACGATTAGTATTGTCAGTTAGTACTAATCCCCCATAATATGATGCCGAAGCATCATCAAAAGAACCGGTCATAGTGACTCCACATTTTAAAGAAGCATCTATCCCCAAATCAATAATAGTTTCATCAGCCAATGGTTTCAAATTCAATTCTTCAGATAATAGTGAACTTGTTGCCAAAGTAACTGCATTAGAAATTGCACTACTACTTGATAATCCAGAACCTAAAGGTATTTCTGATTTAGCAATTAAATTTAACCCAAAATCTATTTCTCCATCCAAACCATATTTTTTAAAAACATTATCTATACATTCATACATTAACTTAGGATTTGGATCTTTATCTGATTTACAAGTTATTTTATTATCACTTCTTGTTTCTGCAGTTATTTCCATATTTAAATCTATACCGAATGCTGATCCAAAACCTGTTGCCATTGCATTGATTATCGTTGCCGAACCAGGAGATTTAACTATTATTTTTTTCAATACACATAACTCCGTTTATTAAATTATCATAAAATTAGAAAAAATATATTTTAATATTTAAGTAAATATAATATTAATAAATTTTTATTTGATAAATTTATAAGAGAATTTAAAATTATGAAAGGATTGGATGAAAACTCTAAATATTTTACTTATGGAATTATTGGTGGATTCATAATTATTTTTATAGTATTTTTAATTGCAAGTTTGTTTCCACTTTTAGTTACTAATGATAGTGTTGCCATTATACCAATCCATGGAGAAATAACTTATACTGATGGAGGTATGAGTCCAGATAATTTTAAAGTAATATTAGACAAAGCAATAACAGATAATAATGTTAAAGCAATTGTATTAGACATTGATAGTTCTGGAGGCAATTTACTTGCCAGTCAAGAAATAAAATCATATGTTGATAATTCTACCAAGCCTGTTGTTGCATGGATTAGTGGCAGTGGATCTACATATTCATATCTTATTGCAACAAGTGCTGATAAAATTGTTGCAAATCCCAATAGTGTTATTGGTACAAATGGCTTTAATTATTTGAATGCTGATTTAAGAGATTATTATTATAAACTTGGAATTAACTCTAATACTAATTTAGGCAATACTTTTAATACAATATATCCAAATTATAATAATTTAAGTGCTTCTCAAAGAAATAGTGTTGATTTAATGCTTTCTATTGATTTAAACTATTTTATAAATACTGTTAAAGAAGATCGTGCCATTACTTCGAATTTAGTGAATTTTGAAAATGGGAAAATTTATAATAGTGAGAATGCATTAAATAATAATTTAATAGATTATATTGGTGATGAAAGTAAGGCGCTTGAAGTTGCAGCAGATATTAGTCATATAAATCAGTACCATATTGTTAATTTCAATGATACCCGTAGTTTTGTTGATACTTTTATGGATTTAATAAGCAAATAAGAAAAAACGAAAACTTTAAATAATAAAAATTTATATTCTTTTTTATAAATATATGATATATAATTATATAAGAAAAAAATAAAGGAGATTGATTGAAAATGGTTCTTGTAGAAGTATTTACCTCACCAACTTGTCCACATTGTCCTGGAGCAGTAATGGCTGCAGATGAAGCTAAAAAACAATTAGGCGATAAAATTGATGTTAAAGTAGTTGATACATCAGATATGGAAAATATTCAAAAAGCTAGAGAATATGGAATATCTGCTGTTCCTACAATTGTTATTGATGGTAATGTTGAATTTATAGGTGCTCCATCAATTCAAGATTTAATCGCACGGTTAGAAGAAAAAGTATAAATAAAAAAATTATTTTAAAAAATAACTTTTTTTATTATTTTTTTTATAAATCTTTTTGAATTTCAAGATATGCTTGATGAGCAATATCTAAATCAGTTTTAGCTTGATCTAATCTTGAGTTAACTTCATCTGATGATTTACCCATAGATAAAGCACTGCTAACATCATCCAAACTATTTTTAGCCCTTACTAATTCCAATTCTGCTTCAGCGAATTTTTGTTGCAATGCATCATCACCTGAAGCAAAAACTACTACTTTTGTTGTATTAAATTGTCCTTCTAAATCTGAATAGTTTGCTCTTAAACTGTTTAACTCATCATATTGATTACTACTAGATATTCCACCACTTAAACCATCACTAATGAAGTTAAATCCTATATATGCTGCAACAATAATTGTAGCAACAATCATTATAATTCCCAAAATGGATATTAGCATGGATGTGGATTTAAATATATTTAAACGTGATTTTTTCATTTTAAACTCCCTTAATTTAAAAAAATATTAAATCAATTAGATAAAATTTTTATAGAAACTTCTTTATTAATATACTTATTTTCATATGGTATAAGTAAAAGAAGTTTATAAATATAAAAAACATTATGAGTACCAATAAAAATATAAATTTAACAACCACCAAATTTGAAGAATTTTTCACAACCAAGTATAAAGATCAGGTTTATGAAATATTAGAGAAATATCCCGATGAAAGATCATTAGTTGTTGATTATAATGACTTAGAAATGTTTGACCCTGATCAAGCAGACTTATTAATTGAAAAACCTGAAGATGTTATAAAAGCTGCTGAAACTGCACTTAAAAATGTTGACCCATTAATGAAAGATGTTGATATTAATGTACGATTTTCAAATGTTACAAATATTATTCCTTTAAAGATATTATTAAGTGAATTTATAGGTAAATTTGTAGCTGCAGATGGTATTGTTCGTAAAACAGATGAAATACGTCCACGTATTGAAACCGGTGTTTTTGAATGTAGAGGATGTATGCGTTTACATGAAGTTGAACAAACCAGTGACAGACATATTTTAGAACCTAGTTTATGTAGTGATTGTGGTGGAAGATCTTTTAGATTATTAGAAGGTGAAAGTAAATATATTGATACTCAAACCGCCCGTATGCAAGAGCCTTTAGAAAATCTTTCAGGAGGAACTGAACCAAAACAAATGTTAATGGTTCTTGAAGATGATTTAGTTGATGAGTTAAATCCTGGAGATAAGGTTCGTATTACTGGTACTTTAAAAACATTCCGTGAAGAACGTAGTGGAAAATTTAAAAATTATATTTATGTTAATCATATTGAGCCTTTAGAACAAGAATTTGAGGAATTATCTTTAAGTGAAGAAGATGAGGAAGAAATACTTAAATTAAGTCAAGATGAACATATTTATTCCAAAATTATTAATTCAACAGCCCCAAGTATTCGTGGACATAATGAAGTTAAAGAAGCTATTGCTTTACAGTTATTTGGGGGTTCTGCTAAGATTTTAGAAGATGAAACACATCTTCGTGGAGATATTCATATTTTAATTGTTGGGGATCCAGGTATGGGTAAATCCCAAATTCTTAAATATGTTTCAAAGTTAGCTCCACGTAGTATTTATACTAGTGGTAAAGGAACTACTGGTGCAGGTTTAACTGCTGCAGCAGTTCGTGATGAATTAGGCGGATGGTCTTTAGAAGCTGGTGCTTTAGTACTTGGAGACCAAGGTAATGTTTGTGTTGACGAATTGGATAAAATGCGTTCTGAAGATAGAAGTGCACTTCACGAAGCATTAGAACAACAAACAGTAAGTATTGCAAAAGCAGGTATAATGGCAACATTAAACAGTCGATGTAGTGTTCTTGCTGCAGCTAACCCTAAATTTGGACGTTTTGATAGGTATAAAGCAGTTGCTGAACAAATTGATTTACCTTCTCCTATCTTAAGTCGTTTCGATTTAACATTTATTTTAGAAGATACTCCTAATATTGAAACAGACCGACAATTAGCTCAACACATATTAGATATTCATAAAGAAAATAAAATTAATTATGAAATAGAACCTGAATTACTTAGAAAATATATTGCATATGCACGTAAAAATTGTAACCCTCAATTAACAGATAGTGCAAATAAAGTATTAGAAGAATTTTATGTTACAATGAGAAGTGGAGCCATAGACGAAGAATCTCCTGTTCCAATTACAGCAAGACAATTAGAAGCAGTTATTCGTTTAGCTGAGGCCAGTGCGAAAATTAAGCTAAAAGAATATGTTGAAGCAGAAGATGCGCACAAAGCTATAAAACTCCAACAAGCATGTCTTAAAGAAGTAGGTTATGACCCTGAAACTGGAAAAATAGATATTGATCGTGTTGAAGGAGGAACCCCAAAGTCAGATAGAGACAAATTCTCCACTGTAATTAAAGTTGTTGAAGAATTACAAGCAGAATTCGAAGATGAAGCTCCAAAAGATGTCCTAAAAAACCGTCTTAGTGAAGATTACAATATTAGTGAAGAAAAAGTAGATGAAATAATTAAAAATCTTAAAAGTAGAGGAGTACTTTTCGAACCACGTAGAGATTATCTAAAAAAAGTATAATATTTAATTATAACAAAATCCATATATTATAATATTATAAATTATCTATATTTTATTTTTTAATACATATTATAAAAAAAACTATTTTAAGGAGTTGTAATTAATGGATGATTATGAAAAGTTATTAAATAGAGCAATTGAACAATTACCTCCAGAAGTATTTGAAACAAAAAGATTTAAAGTGACAAAAGCTTATAGTGTTATTCAAGGAAACCGTACATTTATACAAAACTTCAAAGATGTGGCAGAATCATTAAATCGTGACCCTCAACATATCCTTAAATTTTTATTAAGAGAATTAGGTACTGCTGGAAATTTAGAAGGACAAAGAGCAATACTTCAAGGAAAATTCAACCACTTCTTAATAAATGAAAGAATAGATGAATATGTTGAAAAATATGTTATCTGCCATGAATGTAACAGACCAGATACAAAAATTATTAGAGAAGACCGCATATTTATCCTTAAATGTGCAGCATGTGGTGCAAGAGCTCCACTAAAATCATTATAAAAAAATATAATATTCTTTCCCCCTTTTTTCTTTTAAAATAAAAAAAATATAATAACTTGGTAAAATGTTTTGTCCAGAATGTGGTAACACCGAAGAACCATTAATAGATGGAATATGTAAAAATTGTTTCCTAAAAACATACCAAATGCTTAAAATACCCGAAAACAGCACAATAAAAGTATGTAAACATTGTAATAGTAAATTATTCAAAGGACAATGGATTGATGAAAACATCCCAGAAGAAGAAATAATTTACAGAACATTAGAAGATGAAATCCAACTTGACAAGCTAGTTGAACAACCAATTATAGATTTAGAAATCAGACAGATGAGGGGAACAATTGCAGAATGTGAAATTCAAGCCATAGGAAACATATTAGGTACAGAAATAAATGAAACCCATGAAACCAATATAAAAATAAACCACACAGTTTGTCCCAACTGTAGCAAAAAAGAATCTGGATATTATGAAGCAGTTCTGCAAGTAAGAGCAGATAAAAGAAACTTAAAACAAAATGAAATAAACAACATAGAAACAATCATAAATAAAACTATTGAAAAACAATCAACAAAAGATAAATTAGCATACATTCCTCAAATACTAAAACCAAAAGAAGGGATTGATTATTATATTGGCTCACTTAAAACAGCACGAAAAATTACAAACAATCTCAAAGCAAATATTGGAGGAATAAGTAAAGAATCTCCAAGATTAATCAGTGAAGATTCATCAACAGGAAAAGGATTATATCGCATATGGATATCATTTAGAATACCTGAATTCGAAAAAAATGATTTTGTTGAATTTGAAAAAGAAGAATGTGTTGTTTCAAATATAAATGGAAACAATATACAAATAAAAAACCTTAAAAATAATACTCAAAATAACATTCCATGGAACAAATATGATAAAATTAAATTAATTGGAAAAAAAGAGGATATTAAAAAAACAACCATTACAAATAAAACACCAAATATCATACAAATTTTAGATCCTGAAGATTACAGTCCAATTGATATAAACTTAATTCCAGAATACCAAGACATGAATATTGGGGAAGAAATAAACTGTATAAAACTTAATAATATAACATATATTTTATTAGACTAAAAAATAAAGATAGAAAAGTGTGAATACGATATGAATAATGAAGAAAAATTAAACATTATAAAAAATGGAACAGAAGAAATAATAAAAGAAGAAGAATTACTTGAATTATTCAATAAAGAAAATCCTATAGCATACACAGGTTATGAACCATCTGGTAAAATCCACTTAGGACATGCCATAACCATAATGAAATTAAAACAATTACAAGAACTTGGTTTCCATATAAAAATATTACTTGCAGACTATCATGCATACCTAAATAGAAAAGGAAGTCTTGAAGAAATAAGAGAAATTGCAGAATACAATAAAAAATGTTTCCAAGCATTAGGATTAGATGAAGAAACTGAATATGTTCTAGGATCCACATTCCAAACACAACCAGAATATACTGATGATGTTTACAAATTAGCAACAATAACAACATTAAAAAGAGCACGAAGAAGTATGGATCAAGTAAGTCGTCATGATGACAATCCTAAAGTTGCAAGTACAATATACCCATTAATGCAAACTGTAGATATGGTATACTTAAATGTTGATATTGCACTTGGAGGAATGGAACAACGTAAAATCCAAATGTTAGCCCGTGAAGGATTACCTGAAATTGAACATAATGTTCCAGTATGTATACACACCCCTTTATTACATGGAATTGACGGTGACAATAAAATGAGTAGTAGTAAAGGTAATTTCATAGCAGTAGACGACAGTCCAAAAGACATAAAAAAGAAAATTAATAAAGGATTCTGTCCACAAGGCGAAATTGAAGGAAACCCAATGATTGAAATCTGCCAACACTTCGTATATCCAAATCAAAACACACTTATAATTAAACGCCCTGAAAAATTCGGAGGAGACATCGAATTAAACGAAGAAGAATTAATTAAAGAATTCAGTGAAGGAAACCTACACCCAATGGATTTAAAAAATGGAGTTAGTGAATTTTTAATTGAATTCTTAGCACCAGTACGGGAATTTATGGAAAAATAAAAAAAATAATAGGTTATACTTATGGAAGAAAAAATAGTGCCACATGAAATGAAAATACCTACAATCATCCAAGAAGACATTATTAAAGCAGCAGTTGCATACTACAACGTAGAAGTTGAAAGAACAGAATTTGGATGTAAACTTACCGGAGACAAAGGAGAATTAACTAAAGCTAAAAAATTCATAGTTGATTCTATTAATCAAAAATTAGAAGACTTTGAAAATAACAAATAAAAAGGAGAGTGTATTATTTATATGGATGATGAATTGTTTGAAATGAAAATACCAAATGGTGTTGGTGAGAGAGAATTAGCTAAAACTATCGAACAATTTGATGTTAAACTAAAACAAACAGAAGTAGGGCCAAAAATTTTAGGAACACATGAAGAATTAGAAAAAGCACTAAAATTTTTAACCGATTCCATTAAAGAACGCTTAAAAGAATTAGAAAAATAGAATATTACTCTCTATTTTTTTTAAATTTTTAAAATATTCCACTTCTACAAATACCTAGTAATGGTGCAATTTCTTTTTGAATATCTTTACTTATTAAATTAATACCTTTATTTGCATCAATTATTTTAAAATTATTATTATTTTCTGCTAATTTAAGATATTTTTTTCTAACTTCTGTTAAAAATTCAATATTTTCAAATTCATCAATACCCTCTGTTCGCGTAACACTCTTTTCTACATCTATATCTAAAAGTAAAACCATATCAGGTATTTTCACAAATTTATTTAATTCTTTAATCCAATTTTCTGGTTCTTGATAAACAAGACTGCTGTAAAATGATCTATCACTGATAATTATTGTATCTTCTTTTTCAAGTTTTTCAATTTCTTGTGAAAGGTGCATTCTATCTGCAGCAAATAATAAACCTAATGTTTTCTGCATCATAGGCGTTGTTGAATCTTTTTGAGTTAGTATTTCTCTAATCAACTTTCCAATTTTATTGTTTGTTGGTTCTCTTATTGTTTTAACTTTAAAACCATTTTTTAAAAGATAATTTCCCAATAATTCGGATTGTGTTGATTTTCCACTTCCATCTATACCTTCTAAAACAATATACATATTTAATTTTCCAAAAAATTTTTAAAATTTTAGTTAATAATAAGTTTTATTAATTTATATTAAATATTTTTTTTAATAAATATTTTAGATAAAGACGAATAAATATAATAAAGTATAATTATGATAGTGCCTGAACTTTTATCCCCTGTTGGTAATTTAAATCATTTGAAAATTGCAGTTTTAAGTGGAGCGAGTAGTGTATATTTATCTGGACATAAATATGGTGCTAGACAGTATGCTGATAATTTTACTCTAAATGAAATAGGAGATGCTGTTAAATATGCACACTTACATAATGTTAAAGTTTATATAACTGTTAATACTTTAATTAAAGAATCTGAATTAAAAGAATGTTTAGATTATGTGAAAGAATTATATTTTATAGGAGTTGATGGTGTTTTAATTCAAGATATTGGATTATTAAACCTTATTAAAGAATATATTCCTAATCTTACAATTCATGCAAGTACACAAATGAAAATAAAAAATATTGAAGAATTACACTGGGCTAAACAATCAGGTATAAGTCGCATTGTGCTTCCAAGAGAATTAAACTTAAAAGAAATAAAAAAAATAAGTAAAGAAGCACATCAAATAGGTTTAGAAGTTGAAATATTTGTACATGGTGCGCAATGCTACGGATATAGTGGAGAATGTTTATTCAGCAGCTTTAAGGGAGGGCGAAGTGGAAATCGTGGAACATGCGCCCAACCATGCAGACAAAAATATAACATTGAAGCAGTAAATGAAAAAAACAGAACATACAAAATAAACAAATACCCGGAATACTATCTAAGCCCAAAAGATTTAAGTTTATATAAAAAATTAAAAACCCTATCCGAAATTGAAGTAGATTGTATTAAAATTGAAGGTAGAATGCGAAGCGATGAATATGTAATGATAACAACAAGCACATATCGTCAAGCATTAAATAATCTAAAGAAAAAAAACTGGAAAAAAGAAGAAGAAATACAAAAAAACGCAGAAGAAATATTAAAACTAGTATTCAACCGAAAACTAAATACAGGACATTTATTTAATGAAAATACTAATCAAATATTAAATCCTATAAAACCTGGACACACAGGATTATACATTGGTAAAATATATGAATATCAAGACAATAAAATCTCAATAAAACTTAATGAAAATCTTAATAACATTCCCCAAAAAGGAGATGGACTATTAATAGAAGATAAAAATAATAGATACTACGGATTCGATATAAGTGGCGACCCAAGTTTTAAAAAATCAAAAGTATACTGGAACAAAAAACAATTAATAAAAGAAAAAATAACAGATAACATCCTAATTGTTAAAAAAGTGAAAGAAAATAAAAAAGAAACAATAAAAATCACAAAAGGATGCAAAGTATACTTAACAAAAAGAAACCAAATATCAAAAGATTTAAAACAATTATTAAACCAAAAAAACAAACCAATGTTTAAAAAATCCATCCTAAACTTAAGATTCTATCTTGAAAACAAACACCCCATATTAAAAGGAACCTTAAAATTAGGAAATGGAAAAACAATAAAACACACTTACAAAGGAGAAGAACCATGGCAAAAAGCCAAAAACAAACCAATAACTCCAGAAATTATTGAAAAACAAATAAGTAAAATAAAAAACAAACCCTACTACCTTGAAAGTGTTAAAATAAGTAGCATTGAAAAAAACCTATTCACACCAATAAGTAACCTTAACCAAATAAGAAGAAACTTCCTAGAAGAATTAGAAGAAAAAATAATAAAAGAATACCTTCCAAAAACCGAAGAAAAAGAAAAAGTGGAAAAACAAATAAAAAAATATAGACAAAAATCAACACCTACAAAAATAAAAACACAACCAGACTTTAGTATAAAAATAAACAATCCCGAATATTTAAAATTAATAAATAACCCTTTAATTACTAGAGTATACTATGAAATACCCAATAAAGAAGAAAATTTAATAAATAACAATAAAATAGATATAAGTTATTATGTTAACCAACTAAAAGAAGCTATAAAAATTAGTGAAAATAAGAAATTCAAATTAATATGGTTATGGCCAAACATAATCCACGATGAATTACTAAACAATCTTATAAAAATATGTGGAATTTTAAACAAAACCATACAAATACCTCCAATAATGACCCAACAACTAGGATTAGAAAATTATTTCAAAAATAAGTTTAATATCAAAACATATGGCGATTATCCATTAAATATTACAAACACAGAAACCATAAAAAAATTAGAAAACTATGAAAAATTAATAATCTCACCGGAATTATCAAAAAATGATTATGAAAATCTAATTAAAAACACAGAAAATAAAGAAAAACTAGAGATAACAATATATGGAAACATAACCCTAATGATTAGTGAAAAAAATATATTGCAAGATTGGATGAAAAATAAAATAAAAAATCTAGATAATCCCAACAATAAAATTAATAAAATCTATTTAACAGACACTAAAAATAATAAATATCCAATACATTCTACAGTAAATCCTAATGAAATACTAATATTAAATTATAAAGATTACTCTCTCCTAAATCACATTGAATATTTAAAAAAAATAGGATATATTAATTTTAACATAGATGCTAGATGGAAAAATAAAAAGGAAATTGAATTAATAAATAATTTAATTGATGAAAATGGAAATATCAGACAAATAAGTAAAAATTATACTGTTGGAAACTATGAGAAAGGATTGTTATAAAAAAAAGGTTTTTGATGAAAAATGAATATTAATGATTTAAAACATGTTACTGGTATTGGAGATAAATTATCTGAGAAAATATTAGATAATGTTGGAGGAGAAGAGAACCTAACACAAATTATAAAAAATAAAGATTTAGATAAATTAAGTAGTATTGAAGGTATTTCTCAAAGAAAAGCCATAAAAATAATGAATGCACTATTAGGAAATCCTCAAGAAAAATTTTTGAAAAATGAACGTGCCATAGTTTTGTATGATGATATTATAAACAAAATTTTAGAACTTTCAAATACTGATTATAGTCGAAATCGCATAAGATTATTAGCCCCTACTACCAATGTTGAAAATATTAATAAACATTTAGATTTCGTTATGGATGCTAAGGATTTTGTTAATAGTTTACCTATTAATACACTTAGAGGACATATGAAAAAATTACATGAATCTGAAGATGTTAAAAGTTCATTTGATTCAAGTAAACTGATTATTGTTGAGTCTTATGAAGATCGAGATTATCTAGTTAAATTAGGTTTGAATAAGTATTACTCAATTAGTGTTGCTGACAATTCTCTAAGTTTTCAGGAAGAGATTTATGGATATGAATTAGTTTATTATGTTTATCGTGAAGGTTTTATTGATTTTGGAGATATGAGTAATTTATTAATGGTTAGTATTGATTCTCCAATTTATGAAATTGTTCCAGACATTATTATTGATTATTTTAAAGTTAATAAAGAATTATATTATAATGTTTTTAAAGTTAGAGAAATATTAAATTATGATAGTGTTTGTGGAGATATTAATGGTTTGCTTGATTTAGTTGATTGTGATGATGATGTTTATAATGTTAATATTTCTGAAATTGTTTCAAACATAAAACATGATATGGATGAGGAGTTGAAAAATAATATTAAAAATATTGATATTGCAGGAGATGAAGTTCTTGATTTATTAAACAATGACTTCCCCCCAAAACTTGAAGAAATATTTACAACAATTATGAGTAAAGCTAATGAAAAATTAAAAGAAAAAACAAAAATAAACTTCGACCCATACATAAAAAAATACCCAATAGAAATCGACGAAACAGAAATACAAAGAGCAGAACAAGAACAAAACAAAATAAAAGAAAACAACACACACGACAAAAAAACAAAAATAGCAGCACAACTCGAACAAATAAAAAAAACCGCAGAACAAGAACTAAAAGAAACAATGCAAATCGACTACAAATTAACCCTCGGAACATTTGCAAAAAAATACCAACTAAACAAACCAAAAATAACAGAAAACATCAAAATAACAAATGCAATACACCTAGACTTAGCACTAGAAGAAAACATACAAAAAATAACATACCACCTAACACCACAAGAAAACATATCCCTACTAACTGGAGCAAATAGTGGAGGAAAAACAACATTACTTGAAACAATAGGACAAATAAGCATAATGACACAAATGGGATTACCAGTACCGGCAGAACAAGCTGAAATAAAAATACTAGACGAAATATATTACTTTACAAAACAAAGATCACTAGATGCAGGTGCATTCGAAACATTTCTAAACACATTCATACCAATAACAACAACAGAAACAGAAAAATTAGTACTACTAGACGAACTAGAAGGAATAACTGAACTAGAAGCATCAGTAAAAATAATAAGTAGCTTCATAGAAATGCTAAAAAGAACCAAATCATATGGAATAATAGTAACACACATGGCAAAAGAACTTAGCAGATACACAAAAATAAGAATAGATGGAATAGAAGCAAAAGGACTGGATGAAAATTACAATCTCATAGTAGATAGAACACCAAAAATGAACACATTAGCAAGAAGTACCCCTGAACTAATATTAAAAAGAATATATGAAAACTCCCAAGGAAAATTAAAAGAAATATATGGAGAAATACTAGAAAAATTCTAAAAAAAATAATAATAAAAAAAAATATTACCTGTATACTAACTCTCATGAATCATAGGTAGATCACCCTTCCCTCCTCGAGTAACCCTCGAAACAGGCAGCCTATTCAATGCCAAAAAACTTATTTTTAAATTAATCACAGCTAGTAAAAAATAAACTTAAACTCATAAAAAAAATAAAAGCATTGATCATTATCCTAATTTCGATAATGATTAGACATTAAAATATATAAATAAAATAATATTTAATAATTTGGTAAAAAAATTAGAAACCTGGCTTAAAATTAAAAACAGTCATAGCCAATTTTAAACTAATAGGATTAACAATTAATACAACTAAAAAGTATGCAACTGGCCATCTTACAATCCACCATAAAAACAAAGTAGAAATAGGCATACCCATAGGTACTGCAAATATAAATGGCATTAATAAACTCATAAAAAAACTAATAAAAAAAGCAAATGGGTTCCAAATTTTATTTTTAATATTTGACATACAAAATATCCTCTAAAAAAATTGATAAAATAAAAAAATAAATAAAGTAATAATGATAAAAGGCTGGCAGCAAAATGAAATTCCCATAGAGCTAAATCC